>DASUPM010000593.1:0-4920 GCA_036281095.1 Pseudorhizobium sp. | reverse complement strand
TGCCGGGCTTGCGGGCAACGCCGGCGGTGACGATGCAGACATCGGCGCCTTCGATCGCGGAATAGTCGCTCGCACCGGTGAGCTTGGCGTTGAAGCCTTCGACAGGCGAGGATTGGGCGATGTCGAGGCCCTTGCCCTGCGGAATGCCGTCAGCGATGTCGAAAAGCACGATATCGCCTAGTTCCTTCAGCCCCGCCAGATGCGCCAGCGTGCCGCCGATCATGCCCGAGCCAATAAGTGCGATCTTCTTCCGCGCCATCGATAAGCTTCCTCTCAAGATCTGAACGCCGGACGGAGGAGCCCGCCCGTCAATGTGCCACCGCCATAGCCGAGATGCCCGCCAATAGCAATCCGTTCTTTCGGAGCCAGCATTTTCAATCGGTTATAATGCCAAATTCTTACGTAAACGTAAGATATTATTCTCACCGGGCGTGTCGCCGCCCATGCAGGGCGGCATAATCGGCACTGCGCATCTCGAAGAGCCGCGATATCGTCCGGTCGAATTCGAAGCCCTCGGTGCCCTTTTTCTCCGTCAGGAGGTTTTCCGGCGCTGCGGCCGCGGAGACGTAGAGGCGCACCGCGTTGTCGTAGAGAGTATCGACGAGATTGATGAAGCGTTTGGTCTCGTTCCGCTTTTCCGGTCCCAGTCGCGGCACGTGCTCGAGAAAGATGGAATCGTAGCGTTCGGCGATGGCGAGATAGTCGGCCGCACTCAGCGGCCTTTCGCAAAGATCCGCGAAGCGGAAGCGGGCAGCCCTTCCCGCGGCCGCCGGAACCGGGATGGTCCGTCCCTTCCGGGGAACCTCCGCCGGCGCCGACCGGGCACCATCCGTCACCCCATGCCAGGCCGCCTCCATGGCGGCATCGGCCTGGGCGCCGAGCGGCGTCACGTAGACGGGCAGGTCGGCGAGCTTCTCCATGCGGTAGTCGGTCGGCGAATCCAGCGTCACCGCATCCACATGCTGCCGCAGGAGGCCGATGAACGGTGTGAAAAGGCCGCGATTGAGCCCGTCTCTGTAGAGGTCTTCCGGCGCCACGTTCGAGGTGGCGACGAGCACGCAGCCGAGCGCGAACAGCTCGTTGAACAGCCTGGCGAGGATCATGGCATCGGTGATGTCCGTCACCGAAAACTCATCGAAACAAAGAAGTTCGGCTTCGGCGAAGAGTTCGGCTGCAACCGGCGGAATGGGGTCGGACTGCTTCGTCTCCCCGCGCTTCAGCTTCATCCGGTGCTCGTGCACCCGTCCATGGACATCCGCCATGAACTCGTGGAAATGCGCCCGCCGCTTGCGGTCTGCCGCCGCCTTGCTGAAGAACATCTCCATCAGCATGGTCTTGCCGCGGCCGACGCTGCCGTGAATATAGAGCCCGCGTGCCGGCTCCGGCCGCGTGCCGCCCTTGGCGAAAAGCCAGCCCAGCGCGCTCTTCTTCTTTGCGGGGCGGCGGTCCCGAAGGTCGCCGAGAAGGCGATCCAGTTTCGCCGCCACCTCCAACTGCGCCCGGTCCGGGGTCAGTCGGCCCGCTTCGGTGAGCGCCTTGAGCTCTTCTACAACGCTGTGCGTGTAGTCCGGAATGGCTTCCATGGAGGAGAACGGCGCTCCCTGTGCCGGTTAGCGGCTGAGGCTGACCGGCTGGCCCGAATTCGTGGTGCCGTCGAAGCGGTTGTCGGCGGTCTTGTAGACCCGTCCGATCACGTTGCCGGAACGGTCCTTGAACTGCACCATCTTGCCGGAAACCTCCCACGACCCCATGGCCGTGAGTTCGCCCGCGCAGCCGCGCGTGCCACCGCGGGAACCGCTTCCGAGATTGGTGAGAGTCAGGAACATGTCGCAGGAGGCGCCTGCATTCGCCACGCGCCAGTTGCCAACCATCTGCTCCTTGGTGACGTCGAGCGCGGTTGCGGGCGCAGAAGCATTGGGGTCGAGCGCCGCCGTCTGCTGCTGCGGCGCCGTCGGGAACTGGCTTGCCCCGCCGGGAGGGGGCAGTTGGCCCGACTGAACCGACGGAACGGGCTGAGCCTGCAACGGAGCCGGCTGTGCCGGCAGATCGCTATAGGGATTGTAGGAGGTGCGCTGGCAACCGCTGAGGGAGGCGGCGACAATCAAGCCGGCGGCGACATACCTGAACTGCATCATTTCACTCCGATCTTTGGCTGCACCCGGTGCTAGTCGTGAAAGACGGCGGAATTATCGCGCATGATCGCGCCGAATCAACCCCGATGATCTCCCCCGTCGTAGCATCACATGCCCTAGCGGCAAAATGGGGACGGCCGGACGCGGGCATCACGCCTCGCGCCCCGGCAACGCCATCACACGCGCCGCTCGACCATCATCTTCTTGATCTCGGCGATCGCTTTCGCCGGATTGAGACCCTTCGGGCAGGACTGCGCACAGTTCATGATCGTGTGGCAGCGATAAAGCCGGAAGGGATCTTCGAGATTGTCGAGCCGCTCGCCCTTGGCTTCATCGCGGCTGTCGATCAGCCAGCGGTAGGCCTGCAGCAGGACCGCGGGACCGAGATAGCGGTCGCCGTTCCACCAGTAGCTGGGACAGGAAGTGGAGCAGCAGGCGCATAGGATGCACTCGTAGAGGCCGTCGAGCTTCATCCGGTCTTCGTGGCTCTGCTTCCATTCCTTGGCCGGCGGCGGCGAAACCGTCTTCAGCCAGGGCTCGATCGAGCGGTGCTGCGCGTAGAAGTTGGTGAGATCCGGAACGAGATCCTTCACCACCGGCATGTGCGGCAGGGGATAGACCTTCACCGTCCCGGTGATGTCGTCCATGCCCTTCGTACAGGCGAGCGTGTTGGTCCCGTCGATGTTCATCGCGCAGGAGCCGCAGATGCCCTCGCGGCAGGAGCGGCGCAGCGTCAGCGTCGGATCGATGTTGTTCTTGATGTAGAGCAGACCATCCAGCACCATGGGTCCGCAGTCGTCGATATCTATGTAGTAGGTATCGATGCGCGGGTTCTGGCCGTCGTCGGGATTCCAGCGATAAACGCGATACTCCCGGACGTTCTTGGCGCCCGCCGGCTTCGGCCACACCTTGCCTTCGGTCATCTGGGAGTTCTTGGGGAGGGCGAGTTCAACCATGTCCAGTTCCTCTCCGGATCAATACACACGTGCCTTGGGCTCGATCTTTGCGGGATCGATGCCCTCGGCGATGAGTTGCGTGTGTACCGGGCGATAGTCCAGCTTCACGTCGCCGGTCTCGTTCACCCAGGCAAGCGTATGCTTGCGCCAGTTTACATCGTCGCGACCGCCGAAGGGGCCTTCGGTGAAATCCTCGCGGGCGTGGCTGCCGCGGCTTTCCTTGCGCGCTTCGGCGCCGTAGACCGTGGTGATCGCGTTCGCCATCAGGTTCTCGAGCTCGAGCGTCTCGACCAGGTCCGAATTCCAGATCATCGAACGGTCGGTGACCTTGACGTCCTTCATCTCGCTCCAGATGGCCGACATCCGGCGACAGCCGGACTCCAGCGATTCCTGCGTGCGGAAGACGGCAGCGTCTTCCTGCATCGTCCGCTGCATCTTGTCGCGCAGCACCGCTGTCGGCGTGCCGCCACTGGCGTTCCGCAGACCATCGAACCGGTCCATGATCCTGTCGCAGGCGGCGGTGTTCAATGCCGGTATCGGCTCGTTGCGGTCGATCACCTGGCCGGCGCGGATTGCAGCCGCACGGCCGAAGACGACGAGGTCGATCAGCGAGTTGGAGCCGAGGCGGTTCGCACCGTGGACGGATGCGCAGCCGGCTTCGCCGACGGCCATCAGGCCGGGAGCGAGACGCTCGGGGTTCTCGCTGTCGGCATTGAGCACTTCGCCCCAGAAATTGGTCGGAATGCCGCCCATGTTGTAGTGCACGGTCGGCAGCACCGGGATGGGCTCGCGGGTCACGTCGACGCCGGCGAAGATCTTGGCGCTTTCGGAAATCCCCGGAAGGCGCTCGTGCAGGATCGCCGGATCGAGATGGTCGAGATGCAGGAAGATGTGATCCTTGTTCCTGCCCACGCCGCGACCCTCGCGGATCTCCAGCGTCATGCAGCGGGACACCACGTCACGCGACGCGAGGTCCTTCGCCGACGGCGCGTAACGCTCCATGAAGCGCTCGCCTTCGGAGTTGACGAGATAGCCGCCCTCGCCGCGCGCACCCTCGGTGATCAGACATCCGGAGCCGTAGATGCCCGTCGGATGGAACTGCACGAACTCCATGTCCTGGAGCGGCAGTCCGGCACGCGCGATCATGCCGCCGCCGTCGCCGGTGCAGGTATGGGCGGACGTCGCGGAGAAATAGGCGCGGCCGTAGCCGCCGGTCGCCAGCACCACCATCTTCGCCGCAAAGCGGTGGATCGTGCCGTCGTCGAGGTTCCAGGCCATGACGCCGCGACACACGCCCTCGTCCATGATCAGGTCGAGGGCGAAATATTCGATGAAGAAGTTGGTGTTGTTGCGAACGGCCTGACCGTAAAGGGTGTGCAGAATCGCGTGGCCGGTGCGGTCGGCGGCCGCGCAGGTGCGCTGGGCGATGCCCTTGCCGTAATCGGTGGTCATTCCGCCGAACGGGCGCTGGTAGATCTTGCCCTCCTCGGTGCGCGAGAACGGCACGCCCCAATGCTCGAGCTCGTAGACGGCGGCCGGCGCGTTGCGCACGAGGTATTCGATGGAATCCTGGTCGCCCAGCCAGTCGGACCCTTTGACGGTGTCGTACATATGCCAGCGCCAGTCGTCCGGACCCATGTTGCCGAGGGCGGCCGAGATGCCGCCCTGCGCCGCCACCGTGTGCGAGCGCGTCGGGAACACCTTGGTGACGCAGGCCGTGCGCAGGCCCGCCTCGGAGCAGCCGACGGTGGCGCGCAGGCCGGCCCCGCCGGCGCCGACCACCACGACGTCGAAGCTATGGTCGACGATGGCGTAAGCCGCGCCGTTGACGC
>DASUPM010000592.1:0-2132 GCA_036281095.1 Pseudorhizobium sp. | reverse complement strand
TGGTTTGATAACCGTCAGTCGGCAGGCCCAATAGACTGGCGGCATGTCTGCTAAGAGGGGCCGTCGGGGATCGGCGAAGACCCCAGCCAATCCTTCAGGGACAAGCGACGCGGGCGAATTCAGCGGAAGCCGTCATCCGGGCTTCGCGGGCATTTCTACCTTTCTTCAGATGCCGCTGATCGAGGACCCGGAGACACTGAAGGCCAAGAATGTCGACCTGGCAGTAGTCGGAGCGCCGCTCGATTGGGCGACTACCTACCGAGCGGGGGCCAGGTTCGGGCCGCGCGCAATAAGGCAGGCAAACTATGTCGCCTATGCCGGGATCCATCACCTCGGTCTGGGGATCATGCCGCTGACAACGTTACGGCTCGCGGATGCCGGAGACGCGCTCTGCCCACCGGGCGATATCCCGGCCGGCCACGAGGCAATCAGGCAGAAGGTTGCCGGAGTGCTCGATGCCGGTTGCATCCCGCTAGTGCTGGGCGGCGATCACTCGATAACGCTTCCGTCAGCCACCGCCGTGGCCGACCATCACGGTCGGGGCAAGGTCGGCATCATCCACTTCGACGCACACGCGGATACGGCCGAGGACAACTGGGGTGTCCTCCTCGGCCACGGCACGCCCATGAGGCGCCTTATCGAGAGCGGCGCGTACGCCGGCAAGAACTTCGTCCAGATCGGCCTGCGAGGGTACTGGCCGCCGCCGCGGATCATCGACTGGATGAAGGAACAAGGAATGCGCTGGCATCTCATGCGAGAGATCGAGGAGCGAGGTTTCGACACAGTACTGGGCGATGCGATAGCTGAGGCGCTAGACGGTCCTGAGTTTGTTTATCTCTCTGTTGACATCGATGTGCTGGATCCTGCTTACGCGCCGGGGACGGGGACGCCCGAGCCTGGTGGGATTACGTCGGCCGAGCTTCTGCGGGCGGTGAGACGGATAGCGCAGGACATGGAGCTGGTGGGAATGGACGTCGTCGAGGTTGCGCCGGCGTATGACAGCGCTGAGATCACGGCGGCTGTTGCGAACCGGGTTGTGCTGGAGGCGATCAGCGGCGTGGCTGCCCGGAAGCAGGCGCGCGGCTGAGACTAACTCCAAGGCGCGCGAAACAACCCGGGCCGTATTACCCTACGGCTCTACATTGAGCCGGGCGTCGTTTATTGGCATTCGAAGCGTGGCCGGTCAGAGACCGGCAGCTACATGAAGTGTGGCAAGTAGATCTAGGCGCTGACTCCAATTCGACGCGCCGCGCGCCTGAGGCGCGCAACTACAGGAGCTTTAGAGCTCCGGTTTTTGGTTGGACCAGGGGGCGGCTTTTTCGTAAGCTGCGGCGGCGCGGAGGACGACGTGATCCTGGAAGGCCGGGCCTACGATCTGCAGACCAACGGGTAGCCCCTCGCTGTTGAAACCGGCTGGAACCGTGGCCGCTGGGACGCCGGTCAGGTTGAACGGCGTGGTGAAGGGTGACCAGGCGAAGGGCGGCACGTCCACTCCGGCTATCTGCTTCGGCTGTTGTCCGTGCGGGAAGGCAACCGTGGCCATCGACGGCGTCAGCAGCAGGTCGTACCTGACGAAGAATGAGCTGAGCTTCTCCCACATCGCAACACGATCCTGCTGGGCCTTGATGTAGTCGACGGCAGTGAACTGCTTGCCGTGGTTGACGAAGGCAACCGTGTAGTCCATGAGCTGGTCGCCGTGCTGCTCGACCACTTCGCCGAGCCCGGCGTAGGTCTCGACGCCGGCGAGGGCGACGAACGGCGAGCCGGGGCCGGCCAGCTGTGCCCAATCGGGGTCTGCCTCCTCGACCTCGCAGCCGAGGTCGGTGAACTTCTTCGCGGCTGCCTCGGCGAGCGCGGCAACCTCTGTGTCGACGACACCGTAGCCCATGTTGGGCGACCAGGCGACGCGCAGCCCGCCAAGCGGTTTCTCGATCTCATCGCTGTAGCTCGTGACCGGCTTGGCAAAGGAGAAGGCGACGTCCGGTTCGAAGCCGGCCATGGCGTCCATCATGAGGGCGGCGTCGGCGACGGTGCGGGTCATCGGACCGGCGTGGCTCATGGTCGACCAGCCGCCCGACCCGCTTTGCTTGGGCACAAGGTTCCAGGTCGGCTTGAGGCCGAAGATGCCGCAG
>DASUPM010000591.1:0-5846 GCA_036281095.1 Pseudorhizobium sp. | reverse complement strand
CGAGACGTCCCCGCAGCGCCTCCCGGCGGAAAAACATCCATTCGTCCAGTTCGGATGCCTCATCGACGTGGAAACCTTGCAGGAAATCCGAGGAGTAGAGCGCCTCCGCCTCTGCGAACCTGTGTTCGGCCAGGAACTGCTCGAATGCCGCGACATCGCTCTCCGGCGCCACGTTCTCCGCCAGGTGGAGGTTCAAGCGGTCGCTCCCGATCACGTCCACTCCCATCGCCTGGCGGATCTTGTAGACGAGCCTTCGCAGCCGCATCCGGCCGATGTCGCCGTCAGCCTCGGGCCACAGCAGGGGCGAGACGGTCTCCCGTGGCACGGCGCCGTTGGCCCACACGAGATAAACGATGAGCGCCAGCGCCCTCCGATCCCCCAGCCGGACGGGCTCGTCGTTCACGCTGACGCTCGGATATCCGAAGAGGCGGAGTTGCAGACGGATCTGCGGTTCAGCCTTTGCCATCGCTCTCGCCATCGGACGCTCTCGGCCAAGGGACGCTGAAGGGACGCTACGCATCTAACGTCCGGCTGCCCTGCGAGGGCATAGTCGTACAAAGGAGAGAGCGTTTCAATGAATATGCACCATTTGACCGCGAGCAGTGGCGGGAAGCGCGGACCCGGGCGCCCGGGCGACAAGAAGCCCGCCCAACACGTCCATACACGTGATTTCCGGACGCAACCGCGTCACCGCCTTCAGCGACCCGGGACGGATGCCGGAAACCATCCGGTCCTTCTTCCAGTCGAACCAGACATGAGGTGAAAGATGTGCAACTTGTGCAAAAGGTTTGCGTCCTCGATAGGCCGTACGGTCGTCACGGTCGCTTGTGCCGCACCATCGTTCAGGACGATGCGCGAGCGCATGATCCCCATGGCAGAAGGAGATGTGCTGGAAATCGGCGTCGGATCCGGCCACAACCTCGGTCTCTACGACAGGGACAGGATCAGGACCCTCGTCGGCATCGATCCGGATGCCGTCATGCTCGATATGGCTCGCCGAAACGCCGAGAACCTGGAAAGGAATATTCGGCTGATCGAGGCATCGGCCGAGGAATTGCCTATCGAAACGCGTTCGGTCGATACGGTGGTGGCGAGCTACGTGCTTTGTACGATTCCCTGGCCGGGGAAGGCGCTGGCAGAGATTGCCAGGGTCATGCGGCCGGACGGGCGACTGATCTTTCTCGAACATTCTGCGGCATCGGGCCGGATATTGTCGCGCATGCAGCGGCACCTCAATTCCGGCTGGGGTCTACTCGCGGGCGGGTGCAACCTGACCCGCAACCCCTGCGAGACCGTTACAAGCGGCGGTTTCGCGCTGGACAGCCTCGTGGAAGAAGCTTTCAGCGGCAGACTGGCGCTGCTGGGGCGCCACGTTGCCGGCATCGCTCGCCTTCAACGTGCCGAGCAATGTGTTGACATTGCACCCCGGAGTTTCGCAAGGTGACTCAACACAGGAGAAAGGGAACCAAATGAACTTGAAGAAGAGTCTTATCGCCCTGACGGGCGTGCTCGCGATCGGCGCAAGCGTCGCGTTTGCCCAATCGCCCGCCTTCTTCCGCATCGGCACCGGCGGCACGTCCGGCACCTATTATCCGGTCGGCGGCCTGATCGCGAACGCGATTTCGGGCGCCGAAGGCAAGGGTGTGGAAGGTCTGGTCGCCACGGCAGTCGCCTCCAACGGTTCGGTCGCCAACATCAACGCCATCCAGGGTGGCTCGATGGAATCCGGCTTCACGCAGTCCGACGTCGCCTACTGGGCGCACACCGGCACCGGCCTCTACGAAGGCAAGGGCAAGGTCGAGGACCTCCGGCTGATCGCCACGCTCTATCCGGAAACCATCCATGTCGTCGCCCGCAAGGACGCAGGCATCAAGTCGATCGCCGACCTCAAGGGCAAGCGCGTCTCCATCGACGAGCCCGGCTCCGGCACCATCGTCGATGCCCGCATCGTTCTCGGCGCCTACGGCCTGACCGAAGAGGATATCGAGGCGGAGCACCTGAAGCCAGGTCCGGCGGGTGAACTGCTGCGCGACGGCGGTCTCGACGCATACTTCTTCGTCGGCGGCTACCCGACCGGCGCGATCTCCGAACTCGCCACGTCCAGCGGTATCACGCTGGTGCCGATCAGCGGTCCGGAAGTCGACAAGCTGCTCGAGGAATACAGCTTCTTCTCCAAGGACACCGTTCCCGCGGACACCTACACGGATGTCGGTGAAACCCAGACGATCTCGGTCGCCGCGCAGTGGGTCACCAGCGCCAAGCAGTCCGACGACCTCGTCTACAACATCACCAAGACGATGTGGAACGACGCCACCCGCAAGGAACTGGACGCCGGCCACGCCAAGGGCAAGCTGATCACCCTGCAGAACGCCACGACCAGCCTCGGCATCCCGCTTCATCCGGGTGCGGAACGCTTCTATAAGGAAGCCGGCGTTCTGAAGTAGACCGAATCGGCATTACCAGCCGAATGGCGGCGGTCCGCTTCGAGCAGACCGCCGCTTTACGTATCAAGTCGAGGGGACTGCCGCATGGCCGACAGTGAAAAGATCGCTCCGATGGAGCTGGACGAAGCAAAAGCACGCGAGCTCGAGGAGCAATTCGACTCCGAACTCCGCTTCCGCCCGCTGGCGCCGCTTGCCGCCCGCCTTGTCGGCACCGCACTGGTCGTCCTGTCGATCTTCCATTACTACACGGCCGGCTTCGGCCTGCTGTCGGAGGTCCTGCACCGGGGCATCCACCTGTCCTTCGTGCTCGGCCTGATCTTTCTGGTCTTTCCCTTCTCCCGGAAGGGCTACGACCAACCGGCACATGCCGCCCTGCTCCGGCCGCTCGGCATTTCGCTGTTCGACTGGGCACTCGCGATCGGCGCAGTCGTGGCCGTGATGCACGTACCCTTCATTCCGCTCGATGATCTCGCCTTCCGCGTCGGCAATCCGACGACGACGGACGTCGTCCTGGGCGGCATCCTGATCGTCGTGCTCCTGGAGGCGACCCGCCGCTCGGTCGGATGGCCGCTGCCGATCATCGCCATCCTGTTCATGGCCTATTCGCTCTATGGGCCTTCGATGCCGGGCATTCTCGTGCATCCCGGCGCGACCGTCTCACAGCTCATCAATCACCTCTACCTGACGAGCCAGGGCGTCTACGGCATCGCGCTCGGCGTGGTCGCCACCTACGTCTTCCATTTCGTGCTGTTCGGCGTCTTTGCCACCCGTATCGGGCTCGGCCAGCTCTTCCTCGACTGCGCCGCATGGGTTGCCGGCCGCTTCGCCGGCGGCCCCGCCAAGGTCTCGATCTTCGGCTCCGCCCTGTTCGGCATGATCTCCGGTTCTTCCGTCGCCAACACCGTTACCGTCGGATCCCTGACGATCCCCGCGATGATCCGCATGGGCTACAAGCGGCCGTTCGCGGCCGCGGTCGAGGCGGCGTCCTCGACGGGCGGCCAGATTACCCCGCCGATCATGGGGGCAGCCGCCTTCCTGATGATCGAGTTCCTCAACCTGCCCTATACGACGATCATCCTGGCGGCGATCGTGCCTGCCTTCATGCATTTCTTCGGCGTTCTCGTGCAGGTCCATTTCGAGGCAAAGCGTACCGGCATGCGCGGGATGACCCGCGAGGAAATGCCCGACCTCAAGGAAGCCTTCAAGCGCGACTGGCCGACGGTCATTCCGCTGATCGTGCTCGTGGCAGTCCTGCTCTCCGGCTATACGCCCTATCTCGCCGCCTTCTGGGGCATCACGCTCTGCATTGCGGTCGGCCTCCTCAACCCGCGCCGCCGGATGAGCGTCGGCGAGGTCTTCGCCGGGCTCCGCGACGGGGCGAAATATGCGCTTGCCGTCGGCGCCGCAGCCGCAACCGTCGGCATCGTCGTCGGCGTCGTTACCCTCACGGGCGTCGGCTTCAAGATTTCCTACATCGTGACGACGACCGCAGCCCAGATCGCTGCGTTCATCGGCACGTTCATGCCGGCCGACTGGTTCGGTCCGCAGGCACTGACGCTCCTGTTCACGCTGATCATGACGGGCATCGTCTGCATCCTTATGGGCTGCGGCATTCCGACCACCGCCAACTACATCATCATGGCGACCATCGCCGCCCCTACCCTCGGCATGCTCGGCGTAGAGCCGATCGTCGCCCACTTCTTCGTCTTCTACTATGGGGTGCTCGCCGACATCACGCCGCCTGTGGCACTGGCGGCCTATGCGGCCGCGGGCATGGCGGGCGCCGATCCGTTCAAGGCCGGCAATACGGCCTTCCGGCTGGGGCTCGGGAAGATCCTCGTGCCGTTCGTCTTCGTCTTCTCGCCTTCGCTGCTGCTGGTTACGGCGGACTTCACCTGGACCAACTTCCTGATCGCCTTCCTCGGCTGCGTGCTCGGCATCACCTGCCTGGGCGCGGCACTCTCGGGCTTCATGCTGGTCCGGACAAAGGCGTGGGAAAGCCTGCTGTTGATCGTTGCCGCCATCCTGCTGGTCGTGCCGGAGCTCATTTCCTCGCTGATCGGTCTCGCGCTGATGGTGCCGGTGCTGCTGCGGCAGTTTTCCAGCTGGCGCAGCAGCAGCACCGTTGCCGCCTTGTAGGGAATCAGCCGAGCGCGTATGTCTTCCTGACGCCGTGGCGAGATCGTCCGATCCGCCACGGTCAAAGATTCTTGCTCATTGGGATGCGTTTTATCCACAGGCTCGGCAGCGCTGTGAACATCGGTGATTCCGCGATCTTTTGGCGGCCTCGACCGTTCTTTCGCCGCCATGTCCGATAGGATCGCATTCATTCAAAAACGATCGACTGGACGACATGCAGGACGTAGCACGCAAGCTGACGGCGCTCAGCAACAAGGACGCGGAGCCCCATTATCGGGAAGCGCCAAACAATATCGAGGCGGAGCAGGCCCTGCTCGGCGCCATTCTGGTCAACAATGACGCCTACTACCGCGTCTCGGACTTCCTGAAGCCCGTCCATCTCCACGAGCCGCTGCACCGGAAGATCTTCGAGGTCGCCGGCGATATCATCCGCATGGGGAAGACCGCCAACCCGGTCACGCTCAAGACCTTCCTGCCGGCCGACGACCGAGTAGGAGACCTGACGGTCGCGCAGTATCTTGCCCGCCTCGCCGCCGAAGCCGTCTCGATCATCAACGCGGAAGACTACGGGCGGGCGATCTACGACCTGGCACTGCGCCGCGCGCTGATCACCATAGGCGAGGACATGGTCAACATCGCCTATGACGCGCCGCTCGACATGCCGCCGCAGACGCAGATCGAGGACACGGAACGCCGGCTCTTCGAGCTTGCGGAGACCGGCCGCTACGATGGCGGCTTCCAGTCCTTCAACGACGCCGTCGCGCTCGCGCTCGACATGGCAGGACAGGCTTTCGAGCGCGACGGCCAGCTTTCGGGCATTTCCACCGGCATCATGTCGCTCGACGGCAAGATGGGCGGCCTGCAGCGTTCCGACTTGATCGTGCTCGCCGGCCGCCCCGGCATGGGCAAGACCTCGCTCGCCACCAACATCGCCTACAACATCGCGGCCGCCTACGAGCCGGAAGTGCAGGCGGACGGATCCTTCAAGGCGAAGAACGGCGGCGTCGTCGGCTTCTACTCGCTCGAAATGTCGTCCGAACAGCTCGCCACCCGTATCATCTCCGAGCAGACCGAAATCCCCTCCTCCAAAATCCGCCGCGGCGAGATCACCGAGACCGACTTCGAAAAGCTCGTCGCCTGCTCGCAGACCATGCAGAAGATCCCGCTGTTCATCGACCAGACCGGCGGTATCTCGATCGCCCAGCTCGCGGCGCGCGCGCGGCGGCTGAAGCGCCAGCGCGGGCTCGACCTGATCGTCATCGA
>DASUPM010000590.1:0-4149 GCA_036281095.1 Pseudorhizobium sp. | reverse complement strand
CAGCACGGCACGGATGGTGCGGATCATCGCCTTGACGTTCAGGTCGAAGGCGAAGTCGAGGTCGCTGTCCTTCATCTCGAGGATCGAGCCGCCATGCACGACGCCGGCGCAGTTGAAGAGCACGTCGACCTGGCCGATCTTCTCGACCGCCGCGTTGACCGCTGCCTCGTCCAGCACGTCGAGCTTCGTCGCGATGAGGTTCGCAAGCTTCGGCAGTTCGGCGAGCGCCTTCTCGTTGATGTCCGTGGCGTGGACCGTCGCACCGGCCTTCGCAAAGGCGAGCGCCGAGGCGCGGCCGATGCCCTGGGCGGCGGCGGTGATGAGAACGGTCTTTCCTTCAAGCGTCTTCGTCATGTCATTCCTCGATCAAGTGCTGGCGGCGCGGTCAGTCGTGATGGAAGACCTCTTCCATCATCGCCCACCATTCCCCTTCCTTACGGCTTTCGAGCGGCTTTTGGCAGGGGATCGTGAACGACCACCATTCCTGATTTTTCGGATCGGCCGCCATCTTCGCCATGTCCGCCTCGAAGTCCGTTCCGTGATATTCCCAGGTGCCGAACAGGAGGTTCTCCGGCTCGCGCAGGAAGATCGTGTAGTTCCGGATGTTGCAGCGGGAAATGAGGTCGAGGACCTCCGGCCAGACGGCCGCGTGCAGCCGCTTGTATTCCGCGATCATCCCCGGTTCGACGCCGATGACCATGCCCATGCGTTGCATCGTCTGCCTCCTCAGATTTCCACCAGAGCCTTGACAACGCCGGCGGCGGGATCGGTGAGGCCCGCGAAACGCGCCGGGACTTCCGCCAACGACATGCGATGGGTGATCAGGGCATCCGGGACTTCACCGGCCCGCATGGCATCCATGACGCGCTCGAAATCGGCCACCGTCGCGTTGCGGCTGCCGAGCAGGGAGGTTTCGCGCTTGTGGAATTCCGGGTCGTTGAAGGTGATGTCGCTCGCGACGATGGAGACGAGCACATAGGCGCCGCCATGGCCGACGAAGCCGAAGCCGCGCTCCATCGCCTTCGGGTTGCCCGTCGCATCGAACACGGCATCGAAGAAGTCGCCGCCGGTGATGTCGGAGAGTGCAGCCTGATCACCATCGCCCAGCTGCACGATATGGGTGGCGCCGAGATGTTTCCTTCCGAACTCCAGCCGGTCTGCTCGTCCATCGAGGAAGGTTACCTCGCCGCCGTTGAGGCGCGCGAAGATGGCGACTGCCATGCCGATCGGTCCGGCGCCGACGACCAGCACCTTCTGGCCTTTTTCCACCCTGGCGCGCGCCACCGCATGGGCGCCGATCGCCAGGAATTCCACCATCGCCGCCTGGTCCAGGCTCAGGCCGTCTGCCTTCAGCACGAACTGTTCCGGCAGCGCAAGGTATTCGGTCATACCGCCGTCGCGGTGGACGCCGAGCACGCCGATGTTGCGGCAGCAGTTCGTCTTGCCCTTGAGGCAGGCGCTGCAATGGCCGCAGGAGATGTAGGGAATGATCGAGACGGTGTCGCCCGGCTTCAGGTGGCTGCCGGAAGGCGCCTCTTCGACCGTTGCCGCAAGCTCGTGGCCCATGACGCGGGGATAGGAGAGGTAGGGCTGGTTGCCGGTGAAGATATGCAGATCGGTGCCGCAGACCCCGATCCGCCGGACCTTCACCAGAACCTCGTTTTCGCCCCGCGCGGGCTTTTGCCGCTCGATGGCGGAGAGGGTTCCGGGGCTATCGCAGATGATGGTCAGCATGAGAAGGCCTGTCAGGTGTTCGGGCGGGCGCTGCCGCCGAGATTGTAGAAGCGGACGGCATTGTCGCCGAAGACGGCGTCGTGATGCTCGGCCGGGACGATGTCGAGGCACTGCGCGAGCCACGCCCGGTATTCGCCGGCGAGCCGCAGGACCGGCCAGTCGCTGCCCCAGATCACGCGGTCCGGGCCGAAGAGGTCGAGGATGGTTTCGGCATAGGGCCGGACGGCGGTCGGTTTCTGGTCGCCTGCCTCGGTCAGCAGGCCGGAGAGCTTGCAATGGACGTTCGGGAGCACGGCGAGCGCCTTCATGCGTGCATACCAGTCGATGAAGCGGCCCTCGGCGATGGGCGGCTTGGCGCCGTGATCGATGACGATGGGAAGCCGAGTGCAGCGGCGGGCAAAGGCCAGAAGCGCATCGAGGTGGCGCGGCAGGACAAGAGCGTCGAAGACGAGACCGTGGTCGATCATCGCCGAGATGGCCGGCTTGAGGCCCGGATCGTCGATCCAGCGGTCGTCGGCGATATCCTGCAGCATCGGCCGGAAGCCTTTCAGCTTCGGATGCCGGGCAAGCCGGGCGATGGCATCGGGGGCATCGGCCGCCTTCAGGTCCGTCCAGCCGACGACGCCGAGTACAAAGTCGTGTTTGTCGGCAATGTCGAGCATGAAGGCGGTATCGGCTTCGGTCTCCATCGTCTGGACGAGGACGGTGCCGCCGACGTCCGATCCGGCGAGAAGCGGCCGCAGGTCCTCCGGCATGAAGTCACGATGGATCGCGGCCAGTTCGGTCGGGGGCCATTGACCCTGCCGGTCGGCGATCCGCCAGAAGTGCTGGTGGGCGTCGATGCGCATGGCTTACGCAGCCTCCGGGGGAAGCGGCGCGCCTTCCGCGATCAGGCCGCGCTCGCGCAACGTGCGCCAGAAGGAGGCGGGGATGGTTTCCGAGAACCAGGCGATATTCGACGTGATCTGCTCGGCGGTGCGCGCGCCCGAGACGATGGTGACGACGGCCGGATGGGCGAGCGGAAACTGCAACGCCGCCGCCTGAAGGGAGATGCCCTGCTCCTCGCATGCGGCTCGCAGCGCATCCACACGGGCGAGCACATCCGCGGGCGCATCCGCGTAGTTGAATTTCCGGTTGCCGGCGAGGATGCCGGAATTGAACGGGCCGGCGACGACGATGCCGACGCCGCGGCGGGCGCATTCGTCCATCAGCGGCAGGCTTTCCTGCTCCAGCAGAGTATAGCGGCCGGCGAGCATGGAGACGTCGATATCGAAGACCTCCATCGCATCGCGCACGGCCTCCCATTCGTTGACGCCGAGCCCGACGGCCTTGGTCGAGCCTTCGTCGCGCAGCTTGCCGAGCGCCCGGAATCCGCCGCCTTCGGTCAGCTGGCTCCAGTAATGCTCATGCCTGTCACCATGGGTCATGCGGCCGATATCGTGGACGTAGAGAATGTCGGGCTTGAGGATGCCGAGGCGCTGCTGGCTTGCCTCGAACGACCGCAGGATGCCGTCATAGGTGTAGTCGTAGACCGGCCGGAAGGGCAGGGGTCGGACGTATCCGTCCTCCTCTTCGCTGACCGTCTCGTCCGGCGTCATCACGCGGCCGACCTTGGTGCTGAGCACGTAGCTGTCGCGCGGCAGGTCTGTGAGCATCGTCCCAAGGCGCCGCTCGGAACGGGTGTAACCGTAGAACGGCGCGGTATCGAAGTAGCGGATGCCGGCATCCCATGCCGCCCTGAAGGCGCCGGCGGATTCGTCGTAACTGGTCGCGCGGTAGAGATTGCCCATCTGGGCGCAGCCAAGGCCTACAAGGGTGACGTCGACATCGGCGCGAGGCAGTCTACGGGTGTCAGCGGCGTTCATGATGGCATTCCCGGCGGAAAAGGGGCGCGCATCATTCTCGATGCGCGCCAGGGGGAGGAACTTTAGTAGAGGACGTTCTGCGCTTCCGGCTTCTCGATATTGTCCTTGGTGACGACGACCACGCCGGTATCGACGAACTTCTCGACCTTCTCCTTGTCGATGATCTTGGTCACCGTCTGGATGCCGAGTTCGCCCATCTGGAACGAGCCCTGGACGGCGATTGCAGCAAGCGTGCCGTCCTTGACGAATTCCTGCAGGTCCTGATTGCCGTCGAACCCGACGGCAACGACCTGACCGGCCTTGCCGGACTGCTTCAGTGCGCGGCCCATGCCGATGGCCGTCGGCTCGTTGGCGCCGAACATGCCCTTGAGGTCGGAATTGGCCGCAAGAACATCGGTCGTCTGGTTCAGCGCGGTTGCCATCTGGGACTGCGAATAGAAGGGACCGACGATCTCGAGCTTCGAATTGGCCTTGATGTAGTCGGTGAAGCCGCCGACGCGGCCGATTTCGGAGCCGGCGCCCGCGACATAGGACATGACTGCGATCTTGC
>DASUPM010000589.1:0-2298 GCA_036281095.1 Pseudorhizobium sp. | reverse complement strand
GAGTGTCTCCATCAGCCGGTACTTGTGATCTTCGACGGTGCGCGCCGAGAGGTTAAGCGTCAGGGCGATCCGCTTGGCCTACTGGCCGGGTGGCGCTCGGGATTCAAGCGCGCGTTCCGGGCGAGATCTGGTTCGTGCTCTGCTGCATCACGATCCTCGGCATGGCGGGCGTGGGCTATCAGACAGGAATTGTGGGATCGATACGGTCCAAGGCGCGTCCAATCCTTATCCTGTCATTCGGCCTCGCGGTCGCGTTGATTGCGTCGCTCGATCGTCCGGACAGCGGCATCTTGCAGGTCACCCAGCAACCACTGATCGGCCTTCGCGACGCGATGGCGTCAGATTAGCTAATGTTTCGCAGTCGAATCACTTCATTAGTTCGACGTCGGGCATTTGCCAAGACCGATCCCAGAACTCCTCCGTTCCACCATATATCCGGACAGTCGGGAGTGGCCGCTTGCCGGCGGTCGGGATCCAGTTGCTTTCCAGTCCCTCAGGAGCATTCGGCCCGAAGTAGAGGGTCGTACTTCCGTCTGCGTTTCTCTTCATGTTCGGCAGGTCGAATGAAGAAAGCCCGGGCCGTTGCAGCGGATGGTAAATGAAGGCAAAAGTCTCCAGGTCGTAGATGATCAATGACCAGAACTGCTTGACCGGAACCCTGGCAGGCATGACGAGCGAGTAAGTCGTGCCGGCCTGTAATTCGTTACCGTGCTCGTCGGCGAGCGCGAACAGATACTGGGTCGCCGGCAGCTTCGGCAGTTTCCGAGGGAAATTCACGGCACTGAAGTAGCGATCGGCGCGGTTGTCGAGTTCGATCATCGCGTCCGTCTCCCAACGGAATTCACGGTTGGCATCCGCGAACAGACCGTCATACCAGTGCTTGCCCTTCCACCAGACCTTCGACGCGTCGGGGTGAATGAAGCGCCGCAGCAGGTAGAAGTAGGCGTCAATCGCACCTTGCCGCATCGCCTGCATGGTCCTGGCGTCCGGGTTGTAGGGTTTGCCCTTCTCGATGCCGAGCGAGGCGAGCATGCCCATCATCACCTTGTCGCGGGGATTGGGCTCCTCGACGCTGATGACGGCATATAGATCCTCGAAATAGCGCTCGTCGTAGAGCGGCAGCGTTGAAAAACGCAAGTTCGCAGGGTCGATGAACTCGGTAGGCTTCGGGTCATCGAGGTAGTACATCTTGAGCGTCCGGGCGTAGGCCGCAGCATCCGCCGTCGTGGCGTCAGGGCCTTTAACCGACCGAATCGCGAAGGTGACGCGGTAGCTCGGGCTTTTCACCTCGGTGTGGCCGGCGGGTACCGCGCCCTCGTACCCCGGCGGCGTGAGCAGAATCTTGCCACCCTTGCCCCGGTCGAGGCCGGAGGGCCCGACATCGGCGATCGTGATCTGCCAGTGATCTACGATCTGCCCGTAGAGGCTGGCCTTCTCGGTCGCCGCAGGGACTTCGACGACCACTGCCCCGTTGCGAAGGTCGGTCTGCGAAAGGATGTAGGGAGACTGGTTGTTAGCCGTCAGCAGCTCGGCGTTCGGCTTTGCGGGCTGCGACCAGGCAAGAATCGTGTTGTGCTCAGCGCCGATGTCCATCGCGCCTCGATGGAAACCGTATGCGCCCACGGCCGGAATAGACCAGATCACGGCCTCGAAAGCGCGTTGATAAAGCACTTGATAGTCGAGGTCCGGCATCGACGGCTTGGCGCCAGCTGCCGGCTTGCCTCCCTTGGGTTCGGTGACGTTCGCGATGTCCTGCGCAGCTACGCCGGCGACCACCAGGAAAGCGAGCGCAATGACCAATGCGGTTTCTGTTTTCCGGATCACGTCGGACTCCGCGCCGTTTCAGTGACGGGAGGAGGCGCCCACATCTGCTCGATGATCTCGGGACCAGGCATATAGGTCCGCATGATCAGAAAGAACGCTCCGCTCCGGGTACTGGGCAACCAGTTGGACTCTTTGTCCTTTCCCGGCGAATTGCGCTGGATGTAGAGCGTCAAGCCGCCGTCGGCGTCCTTCTTCAAGCCTTTGGTGCGATCGCCCAGTGAGTATCGATTGAGCGGGTTGTCCGTGAAGTTGAAGGTCGGGTCATACATCGTGAGCGACCAGAACGCGTTGACCTTTGGTAGTTGGCCAGGGGCGAAATGAAGAACGTAGTTCTTCCCGCTGTCGAAGGTCTCTCCTGCGCCGTCCTTCGTCGTGTTGTAGTAAACGGCCTCCGCCGGCTCATTCGAGATGATGCCGCCCATGGCCTGCACCGAGGCACGCAGCAGAAAATCGTCGACGAGCCCTGCGCTCCCG
>DASUPM010000588.1:0-2764 GCA_036281095.1 Pseudorhizobium sp. | reverse complement strand
GCGCCGCCACGGATGAGGCGGTGGAAATCCTCCGGCAGATCCGTCGGAGAGAGGATGACCGTGAATTCCTTGATCATCCGCCGCCAGTCAGCGCGCCGCGAAATCTCTTCGCCGGCCTCTTTCGCCAGCGAGAGCATTGTCTGCGCGTTGGGATCGTCCGTGCCATACACGCTTTCGAAGCGGGACAGGCTGGCGACGTCTGCAATCTCGTTGATGGCATTCAGGATCGTCATGGGGTCGGCCCTCCGATCACGACCTGGCCGTTACCCCAGCGCGCGCCCTCGTCCTGCAGCGTGAGACCGTACAGTGCCGCCTCTTTCAGGCCGCGGGCGCTGGTGACCAGGTCGACATTCTTGGACCAGATGCCGACTTCCTCGACGAGGGCGTAGAGATATGCGTCGGGCGCCTTATCCAGCAGCCAGTTGGTCGGGTTCTGGGGCGTCAGCAGCGGGATCTTGGCGTAATAGTCGAGAACCACATTACCGGTCGTGGACGGACGGGCTTTGATGGTGCTGCCGACAATGGCATAGCCTGCCGGAACGCCGCCGTAGTTTCGAAAGCGGCGGTTCAATTCCTGCAGGGACCAGGAGCTAAGGCCGCGGCCGTTGGCAACCGTCACCATACGGGCCTCAAGGAAATCATCCGGCAGCGGGCCGTCGCCCTCCACGAGAGAAACGACTGCGGTCGTCTCCATCTCGCCCACGCGGAGGACGCGGTTCATCTTCGCCTCTGCCAGGCCAAGGAAGCGGGGGAACAGGTGCGCAATGTCATCCCGTTCGGAATACTCGCCCACGTCCACCAGCAGCGAGGCATAGTCGGAAATCGTCATCATGCCACCCGGAAGCCTTTCGAGGCATTTGTGAACGCGCGCTCTTCGTCGATGATGCGCGAAATCTCTTCGTTGATCCGGCGAACCTCGTGCGGGTTCTGCTCAGGATCTGGCCGCTTCTGCTCGAACTCTTCAATCTGGCGTCGAGTGCTGGGGATCATCAGACCCGCCCTTCCTTCGTTCGCCATGCGCGATTGTCGCTGTCGTTGAGCATGCGAGAAATGAAGCGGTCGTCGTGCAGGTTGAAGGCTTCCACAAGGCCAGTGTCGTAAGCCATGTTGAGCGGCACCGACCCGATCTTGTGCCAGTCACCCTTCCACCCCACCGGCGCGTCGTTGCGCTCCAGAAGGTTCTGCTCGACGAGGTTAGCCACCGGATAATCGGTCCGGTAGATCGTCTTCTCCCCGTCGAAATAGCGCCATACGGAACGGCCCGTGGCATAGTCGTAGTCAAACAGCTCGAAATCGCCGTCCCGTATGGTCATGTCGCTTACCTCCGCGGCGTCAGCTCGTCGGCGCGCTCGCCCTTGCCTTCGGCCAGGAGCTTCTTCGCCTCGTTGAGCGGAAGGTCGACGACCTCGTCGCGCGGATGCCGGATGCCCTGCCCGTCCCACCAATCGTAGAGAAGGCGGACAGAATAGAGCTCTTCCTTCTGGCCCTCAGCCGGGACAGCGCCCGGGTTCGGGAGGCCAAAAGTCGTCATTGCCGGCGATGCAGCGGCCCGCTCAGCCTGCGCAGCCGCAAGAGCATGCGCTTCCTTGGGATCGCCCTCATAGGGCGCCACCGGCTGATTTTCGCCTTCCTTTGTCTGCTGCACTTCTTCCGCAGTCTCGACGCGTGCAACGCCGATTTCGGGAACGATGCGAGCTTCGCCGGGGGCTGGCTGAGGCGCGGGCTCCGGAGCAGATGAGGCCGAGGCAGTCGATGGTGCGGGCTGGTTTTCACCGGCCTTCTGCTTCTTTGCCGCCTTCGCTTCCTCGATCTTTTCCCGGAGCGTTTCGTCGGACCAACGGCCGTCAACCTCGATCCCAAGGTCTTCAGCCTGCTTTTTCAGACTTGTCATGGTGTCGTTTCCTCATGGAAAAAGGCGGCCCCGACTGGAACCGCCTGTTGCGTTGGTATCCCGTGCTGTCGTTACGCAGCAGCGCTGAGGCCGAAGACGTCAGCGATGACGCCGTGAGCAGCTTCGTTCTTCACACGAAGCGTCCCTTCCCCGATGAGCACGAACTTCGTGTTGTCACCGGTCTTGGCGAGGTCCTTGTCTTCCTTGATCTTCCGAAGCCAGTCGAAGGACAGCATGTCGGTATCCAGGAAGAAGGCATTGCGTGCCACGGCGGCATTGACTGCCTGGACGCGGTTCGGGTGCATCAGCACCTTGCCGAACGGACCTTCGTAGATGTCAGCGTTGCTGACGATGGTCCGACGGCCCGAGCTTTCCGCCGAGTAGCGGAACGATGCGACGTTCGCGTCGGACATGAACTCGACGAACACCGACTTCACGTAGGGCGCGGCGACCACGTGGCGGACGTTGCCTCCTGCCTGGTAAGCCATCTGCATCACCGAGTCCGTCAGGGCCTTGGTGAATGCGCGCTGCGTACCATCGGTCGCGGGGACCGTCAGCCCAGTTGCTTCGTCGAAGCCGCCGTTGGCACCGGTGGCGCCGCGGGAGACGTTCGTTTCCAGCCAGGAAGGCAGGCCACCGGAGACGCGGGTTGCGCCACCGACAGAGCCGACGTTGGAGACGATCGAGTATTCGACATCCTTGCGGATCTCGACACCCTTCTTCAGCTTCTGCTCACGCACCTTCTCCAGATTGCCGGCGTTCTCGACACTCTCCTGAGTGTTGGAGACGATACCGGACTTCCGGAAGATCTGCGTGTAGTTGCCGACGCGCTCAGGCGGCGTGGTCGCGCCGAAAGCGTATTCGTCGCCTTCA
>DASUPM010000587.1:0-2251 GCA_036281095.1 Pseudorhizobium sp. | reverse complement strand
CTGGGTGAAGCAGGCTACGACCCGTATTCGGCGCCCCGCTTCCTAGATTCGATGGCCGCCTACGCCCGCTTCTCGTCCGTCGATCCCGATACGGACCAGAGCCTGGACTTCCTGTCCAGTCACCCGAACGCCCCCCAGCGCCTCGAGCTTGCGCGCCGTCACGCGAGAAGCCAGGGCATGGAAGGCAAGGTCGGAGACCGGGGACGCGATTACTATCTCGCCGGCATCAACGGCCTGCTTTATGGCGACAGCCCCGAGGAGGGCTTCGTGCGCGGGCAGACCTTCCTTCACGGCAAGCTCGGTATCCGTTTCGAGGTTCCGGTCGGCTTCCGCATCGACAACAAGGTGGATGCCGTCCTCGCGACCGGGCCGGAGGACACCGCTATCCGCTTCGACGGGGTCGACGCCGGCGATACCGACAGTCTGACGAATTACCTCACCAGCGGCTGGGTTGCCGGCTTGAAGCCCGAGACGGTGCAGGCGGCGGCGGTGAACGGATTGCCCGCCGCGACGGCGCGCGCCTCCGCCGAAAGGTGGGATTTCGACGTCACCGTGGTGCGCATCGACAAGCAGATCTTCCGGTTCCTGACGGCCGTTCCGAAGAACAGCCCGGCATTGGAGCAGGTCTCGGCTGTCCTGAAGTCGAGCTTCCGGAAGATGACGCCTCAGGAGGTGTCGGCCCTGAAGCCGCTTCGGGTGCGCGTCGTGACCGTGGGACCCCGTGATACCCTCGCAACGCTTGCGGGACGGATGATGGGGACCGATCGCAAGCTGGACCTGTTCAAGCTGATCAACGCCATGCCGGCCGGGGCGACCATTTCACCGGGGCAGCGCGTCAAGATCATATCGGAATAGGCGTTCGGTCAGCAGACCGCCGCCATCTGCGGATTGGCGGAAACCAGGGCGGATTTGAGCTTCTCGATCGCGCGGCTTTCGATCTGCCTCACCCGCTCCTTCGAGATTCCCAGTTCGGCGCCGAGCGCCTCCAGGGTGGCACCGTCGTCGGTCAGGCGACGGGCGCGTATGATCTTCTTTTCCCGATCGTTCAGCTTGGTGAGCGCCCCCTGGAGCCAGCGGAGCCGGCGTTCGCCGTCGATCATGCCGGAAACCTGCTCATCCGGCAGGGGCTCGGCGCTGGCGAGCATATCGAGACGCTCCCCGCTATCCGCATCGCCTGCGATGGAAGGTGCCTGCAGCGACGCGTCGTTGCCGGAAAGGCGAGCGTCCATGGTCTGCACGTCCGCGACGCTGACGCCGAGCGCGGTAGCGATTTCCTCATGGATAGCACGCGATGTGAGGTTGCTGTCTCCCCTGGCGAGCTTCGCGCGCAGCCGACGGAGATTGAAGAACAATGCCTTTTGGGCCGAGCTGGTACCACCGCGAACGATCGACCAGTTGCGGAGGATGTAGTCCTGCATGGATGCCCGTATCCACCAGCTTGCATAGGTCGAGAAACGGACGTCGCGCGCGGGCTCAAACCTTGCGGCAGCCTCCAGCAGCCCGACATAGCCTTCCTGGACGAGATCGCTCATCGGAAGCCCGAAGCCGCGGAACTTGGATGCCATGGCGATCACCAGACGCATGTGGGCCAGCGCAATCTGATTACGGGCGTCCTGGTCCTGATCGTCCTTCCAGCGAACCGCAAGATCCCGCTCCTCCTCGCGCGCGAGATAGGGAGCCGACATGGCGATCTTGATCATATTGCGGTCGGCGGACATGGCTCTCATCGTGTTCTCCGTGAATTGGCTGACCCGCGAGCTGACACGATTTTCGGACGCCGATAGTCGATGACGGACGCCTTCTCGTTCGTAATCGCTCGTACCCCTTCTTTTCGTTCCCCGAGCACTTGCCGTTGGCAGGTTGCCCTCTAATTTCCGGAACATACGAAAGTTCAACCGCGTGTGCGGCGGCACACTCGCCGTTCCGGCGGGTTAACGTTGGGCGCGAAAAAAGGTTCCAAAGAAAAAACCCGACCAAAGGCCGGGTTTTTGGAGAAGGATGCACTGACGCTGATATTAAGCGGCTTCGTCCTGCGACTCGTCCTCTTCGACGGCCTTGCCACGCTTGGGGCCCTTGGCCAGATTGGTTTCGACCAGCCGAACAGCTTCGGTGCCGGACATCTTGTTGACGGCAGCAATCTCACGAGCCATCCGGTCGAGCGCGGCCTCATAGAGCTGCCGCTCGGAGTAGGATTGCTCCGGCTGGTTCTCGGCACGGTAAAGGTCGCGAACCACTTCCGCGATGGAGATCA
>DASUPM010000586.1:0-3704 GCA_036281095.1 Pseudorhizobium sp. | reverse complement strand
CTCGACCTTCTCACCGAGATAGGACTCTGCGGTTTCCTTCATTTTCTGAAGGATCATCGCGGAAACCTGTGCGGGAGAATATCCCTTGCCCTGAGCCTTGACCCAGGCGTCGCCATTGTCGCCCTTGGAGATCTCGAACGGAACCAGGCCCTTGTCCTTCTCGACGGTCGGATCTTCGTAGCGGCGGCCGATGAGGCGCTTCACGGCGAAAAGAGTGTTGGTGGGGTTGGTCACCGCCTGGCGCTTGGCCGGCTGGCCGACCAGGCGTTCGCCGTCTTCGGTGAAGGCAACCATCGAGGGGGTGGTGCGAGCGCCTTCGGCATTCTCGATCACCTTTGCATCCTTACCGTCCATGATGGCGACGCAGGAGTTGGTCGTGCCGAGGTCGATGCCAATTACTTTAGCCATTTTTTCTCTCTCCTTTAAGCGAACTGTCCGAACCCCGCTCAGGCATTCGGCTGACAGTTCCTCGACTGGGATGGTCTAGTGTATTCCGGCAGCATGCGCTGCTTCATGCGGCGTATATAAGGATGGGTTTTTTCGACTGCAAGGCGGGACGATCAGCCGATCCGTGCAAAAACACACGGAAATGTGAATGGGCATTGATGGCCGTCACTGGCCCATGATCAGATCGTAGAGCGTGGTCTGCCGGGGGGACCCGGTAGAGGCCGTGGTGCCGACGTCTTCCGGGGGTACTGGACCGCCCCATCCATCCGTCGGCGGGGCTCCTGGGTCGCTGTCGTAGGGGCCCCGGTATTCGCGGTAATCCCGGACTTCGGCGCCGTAAGCAGGCTGATCGTCGCTATGGACTGGCGCCGACGGCGCCCGGGGATATTCTTCACGTCTCCCAACACCTGGAAGGACGCCGGAGATGATGTCGCCGATCGTCGGCTCGCGCTCGGGCTCCGGCGCGGCCGGCGGCAGCTCGAAGCCGCGGTGGCTGCCGAACAGCGGCGTCGGCGAATAACCGGCCAGGGCGGCGGCCATGTATTCCTTCCACGCTTTCGCAGGAAGACCGCCACCGGTCACCTTCTTCATCGAGCTTCCGTCGTCGTTGCCGAACCATATGCCCGTCGTCATTACGCTCGTATAGCCGACGAACAGCGCGTCGCGGAAAGATTGGGTCGTTCCCGTCTTGCCGGCGGCCTGCCAGTCGTCGAGCCGGGCCGCCTTGCCGGTACCTTCCTGGATGACGCGGGTCATCATGTTGTTCATCGTCGCGACGACGGTCTCGCTCAACACCCGCGGCGGGTTTTCGTAGCTGGCTTCGTAGAGCACCTTGCCGTCGGCATCGAGGATACGGCGCACGATATGCGGCGTCGCCTTGTAGCCGCCGTTCATGAAGGGTGCGTAGGCGGCCGTCAGCTCGACGAGAGGCACCTCGGAAGTTCCAAGCGCGATGGAGGCGTTCGGCTGGAGTTCCTGCTCGATGCCCATCCGGTGCGCCAGGCTCACCACCTCCTTCGGTCCCACTTCCATGACGAGTTGGGCGGCGATCGTGTTCAGCGACTGCGCCAGAGCTGAAGAAACGCTCACCTGGCCCCGGTATTTCTGATCATAGTTTTCCGGCGTCCATTTGCCGATCCGCACCGGAGCGTCGTTGCGTATGGAGTCCGGGCGAATGCCGGCCTCGAGCGCTGCGGCATAGACGAACGGCTTGAACGCGGACCCGGGCTGCCGCTTCGCGGTGACCGCACGATTGAACTGGCTCTGCGCGTAGTCCCTGCCGCCCACCAGCGCCCGGATGGCGCCGGTCGCATCCATGGAAACAAGCGCTGCCTGCGACGCATTGAGCTTTTCGCCCTGGCCGTCCAAGGCATCGGTCAGCGCTTCCTCGGCCTTTCGCTCGAGCGAGAGATCGATGGTGGTTTCGACCAGCACGTCCTCCTTCACCTCGCCGAGAAGCGTCTTCACTTCGTCCATCACCATGTCGGCGGCATAATGCTCGGCGCCCGACCAATAGCTGCGCGCCTTGGTCGGCGGCTGCGACATTGCCGAGGTGATCTCGTCTTCGGTGATGTAGCCTTCTTCCTGCATGGCGCCCAGGACCACCTGGGC
The DNA here is from genome assembly GCA_036281095.1 of Pseudorhizobium sp. Classification (GTDB taxonomy): domain Bacteria; phylum Pseudomonadota; class Alphaproteobacteria; order Rhizobiales; family Rhizobiaceae; genus Neorhizobium. Next base: position 1,646 of record DASUPM010000586.1, on the reverse strand, counting down.
ACGTTCCTCTGCGGCCTCCGGGTCCCGTGCGGGTGAGAGCCGGGAAGGGGCCTTCAGAAGCCCGGCCAGCAGCGCCGCCTCGCCGAGGTTCACGTCCCGGGCCGACTTGTTGAAATAGCGACGCGAGGCGGCCTCGACACCGTAGGCGTTGGACCCGAAGAACACCCGGTTGAGGTACATCGCAAGAATCTGGTCCTTGCTGAATTTCGTTTCCAGCCAGAAGGCAAGCAGCAACTCTTGGATCTTGCGCTCGAACGTGCGTTCGGGGGACAGGAACAGGTTCTTCGCGAGCTGCTGGGTGATGGTCGAACCGCCCTGGATCGGCTGCCCGGTCAGGTTGTTGACGAAGGCGCGCGCGAGACCGAAGGGGTCCACGCCGAAGTGCATGTAGAAGCGCCGGTCCTCGATCGCCATGACCGCTTGCGGGATGTAGGGAGACATCTCCTCCAGCGCGATCGCCTCGCCACCGGTGACACCACGGTTGGCGATGACGGAGCCATCGGTCGAGACGATCTTTATGTTCGGCGGACGATCGGGGATGGACCAGGTGCTGGCAGCGGGCATCTGCGCTCCGTAGTATAGCACCAGGCCGCCGACGCCGATGCCCGCCCAGATGCCGAGAACGATGCACCAGTAGACAAGGGAACGGACGGGCGCGAAGAACCCGCGCGAGCGGCGGACGGATTTGCGCTTGCGGCGCGCTGAAGGCGCAGTGGTCTTCCTGCCGGCACGGGAAGAATGTTTGGCGCGGCCGCCGGCGATGCGGTCATCGGAATCCAGCCGCAGGTCCTCGTCGAGGTACTCGTCCTCATCCTCAAAGGAAGGTTCGACCCTTTGCCGCGATTTTCCCTTGGCTGCCATGCCGCGTCGGTAGCCCCCGTGTCCAAGCCGGCAGAAACCGGCTGCTCTTTTGCCCAGGTCTTTCGCTGGACTCTAAATGCGGCGATTTAACGGGATGTAAAATCAATGCGCTGTGGGGGAAATCGGTCAGCCACATCAGCCGCCGAAGGACCCACCGGCTGGCGTGGCTGCCGAATTCGAGAGCATCAGGGCTGAGAGGGTGGGCTTTGCGGCGGCTCCGTCCCCAGCGGCGGCAATCCAAAATTCGGCCCGCCCTGGCCCAGGCCGCCACCCAGCGAAGGCACTTCGATCTTGATCGAGTCCAGGTCCACCGGCGGCGCGTTGTCCAGCCAGTAGGTCACGGTTGAAGGCCAGAAGATGACGATGAAGACGAGGATGAGCTGCATGCCCAGCCACGGCAGTGCGCCAAGGTAGATGTCTCGGGTCTTCACTGTCCTCGGAGCGATGGACCTGAGATAGAACAGCGCAAAGCCGAAGGGCGGGTGCATGAAGCTTGTCTGCATGTTGATGCAGATCAGCACGCCGAACCAGATCAGATCGATTCCCAGCGATTCCGCCACCGGCGCCAGCATCGGAATGACGATGAAGGCGATCTCGAAGAAATCGAGGAAGAAGGCGAGGAAGAAGATGAAGATGTTGACGAAGATAAGGAAGCCGACGGCGCCGCCCGGAACGTGGGAGAGCATGTGTTCGATCCAGACGCCGCCGTTCATTCCCTGGAACACCAGGCTGAAGCAGGTTGCGCCGATCAGTATGAACACCACCATGGCCGTGATCTGCATGGT
>DASUPM010000585.1:0-4491 GCA_036281095.1 Pseudorhizobium sp. | reverse complement strand
CGCCCTGGCCGTTCTTGCCGCAGGTGCCGATGCCGGTGTCCAGCGCCAGGTCGTCGCCGATCGCCTTGATCCGGGTCAGCGCCACCGGGCCGTTGCCGATCAGCGTCGCGCCCTTGACCGGCGCGGTGATCCGGCCGTCCTCGATCAGGTACGCCTCGGCGGCGGTGAACACGAACTTGCCCGAGGTGATGTCGACCTGGCCGCCGCCGAAGTTCTTGGCGTAGAGCCCGCGCTTGACCCCGGCCAGGATTTCCGCCGGCTCGCGCTCGCCCGCGCGCATGTAGGTGTTGGTCATGCGCGGCATGGTCTGATGGGCATAGCTCTGGCGGCGGCCGTTGCCGGTCGGCTGCATGCCCATCAGGCGGGCATTCTGCCGGTCCTGCATGTAGCCCACGAGCTTGCCGTTCTCGATCAGCACGTTGTAGCCGGAGGGAGTTCCCTCGTCGTCCACGGTGATCGAGCCGCGGCGGTTGTCGATCGTGCCGTCGTCCACCACGGTTACGCCGGGTGCGGCCACCATCTCGCCCAGAAGACCGGCAAAGGCCGAGGTCTTCTTGCGGTTGAAGTCGCCTTCCAGACCGTGGCCCACCGCTTCGTGCAGCATCACGCCCGGCCAGCCGTTGCCGAGGACGACATCCATCGTGCCCGCCGGCGCTTCGATCGCCTCCAGGTTGACGAGCGCCTGGCGCAGCGCCTCGTCCGCACCGCTCTGCCAGTTTCCGCTCGCGACGAAATCGCCGAATCCCATGCGCCCGCCGATGCCGAAGGAGCCGCTCTCCTGCCTGTCACCTTCGCCGACGACGACCGAGATGTTGACGCGGGTCATCGGCCGGATGTCGGCAACCCGATGGCCGTCGGCCCTGAGAATGTTGACGACCTGCCAGCTTGCCGAGGCAGTTGCGGTGACCTGCCGGACCTTCGGATCCTTGCCTCGCAGATAGGCATCGATCTCCGTCAGCAGCCTGACCTTCTCCTCGAAGCTAGGTTGCCCGATCGGGTTCTCGTCACCGTAATACTTCTTGTTGGTGCGGTGAGGAGCCGCCGCGTAGGAACCGGAATACCCGGCCGTGACGGCGCGCACCGCATCCGCCGCCCGCTCAAGCGCGGCGGAGGAGAGTTCGCCGGAATGGGCGTAGCCGACGGCCTCTCCCGCGACCGATCGAAGGCCGAAGCCCTGATCCGTATTGAAGCTTCCGCCCTTGAGCCGGCCGTTGTCGAACGTGAGCGATTCTGCCTGCGCATGCTCGACGAACAGTTCCCCGTCGTCGGCGCTGGCGAGGGTCTCGGACAGAATCCGCTGCAGGCGTGCCTCGTCGCAATCGAACAGGTTCAGAAGGTCGGTATTCATGAAAGGCTCCTTGGCTCCCGGCGGCGGAAGCGTCTTGCGCCGATGTAGGTCCCGCAGCGAGCCGAAGCAAGCTCAGGGCAGGGCGTCGTAGCCTGCGGCGAAGCCGTTGAGCTCGATCGGAATGCCGACGCGGTCCCGGTCGACCGACTCCTTCAACGCAAAGACAGCATTCTTGCCGGCCCGAAGTATCCGCATGAGCTCGTCGTCGATCTCGACCTCGACATAGCAGCCCTCGGAGAAGCAGCGGGTGAAATAGGCCCGGCCGATATTGTTGTTGTCGACATAGAGTTCCATGCCGTCCTTGAGCAGCACGCCGAGCGGGGCGAGGATGCGCAGGATCTTCGCCTTGCGGTCGGCGGTCTTCAGCACCACGACGGAGAGGCCGATTTCCGGACGGTCTTCCGCGATGACGTTCTGCATCAGCGCGCATTGTTCTGTGGAGGCGCCGGCAGGCCTGTCGCAGATGATGGACCACGCACCATGGTTTTCGCGCACCGTACCTGGGGGGCGTTGCGGCGTGCCCGCCTGGCGTGCCCGTTCCTCGGTCGGGGCCTGCGGCGCCGGCGCGGCCGGCTGCTGCGCCCGTGCAGGCAGCGACGAGGCGGCAACGGCAGCGGCGAGACAAGCGGCGATGATCGAGGAACGACCCATGGAACCCCCTAGATGTCGAATCGGTGCGGCTATTCTTGGCGTTCGCGATCCGAAATGAAAAGCCCCGACCTCATTTCAACGGAGTGAGGCGAAAATGGGACTCGATCGGCTGGAAGAGGCCCGCGGAGCCTTCAATTTCCTGCAAAATATGTTCCCGCACCGGCATTTGACGAAGCGCAAAAATGCCGCAGAGGGTTTTCCCGGCAGATATTGCGGCGGCCAGCAAACTGTGATTGAAGCAGACCTCATAGCCCAGATTCTGCGTTTCGATTTGATTGAGATCAGACGCTCGAGGAGAATAGTTGTTATGAACAGAGCTTTTGCGGTGATGACGGCGCTCATCTGTCTGCTCTTTGCCTCTGCCGGTCTCGCGGATCAGCCGACCCCGTGGCAGGTGGACCTGCAGGCCCCGGTCACCCCTATCATGCAGGAAATCAAGTGGTTCAATAACTACACCCTGTGGTTCATTGTCCCGATCACCGTCCTGGTGCTCATCCTGCTGGTGGTCGTCGTGATGCGCTTTCGTGCCAGCGCCAATCCGGTGCCGTCCCGTACAAGCCATAACACGCTGATCGAGATCATCTGGACCATCGGTCCGGTGCTCATTCTGTTCTTTATCGCCATTCCCTCCTTCAATCTCCTGAATGCCCAGCTGACGATCCCGACCAATCCGGACCTCACGGTCAAGGCGACGGCGACTCAGTGGCTGTGGAGTTATGAATACGAAGGTGGCGAAAATCCGCTCTCCTTCGATTCCTATCTCCTGAGAGATGAAGATCGCGCAGCCGCCGGCAAGGAAGACCGTGCTGCCTATCCGCGCCTGCTGGCGGTCGATAACGAAATGGTCGTGCCGGTCAACAAGACCGTCCGTCTCCTCGTGACGGCTGCCCCGACGGACGTCATCCATGCCTTCGCAATGCCTGCCTTCGGCCTCAAGATCGATGCCGTGCCGGGCCGCCTGAACGAGACGTGGTTCCGTGCCGAGAAGGAAGGCATGTATTACGGCCAGTGTTCCGAACTCTGCGGCAAGGACCACGCCTTCATGCCAATCGGCATCCGCGTCGTTTCCGAAGAGCAGTACAACGCCTGGCACGCTGCCGCTCAGGAAGATCTGCCCGGTGCCTACCGCGCGCTGATGGCCTCGGCTGACAAGCCGGCCGACGCTGTGCGCGTAGCTGCGACCGAAAACAAGTAACGAGGAGTGAGGACAATGGCTGGACCAACCTCTCACGACGATCACGCCCTTAGCCGCGCCTCCCACGACGACGCGCATGCGCACGGGCACCATGACCACAAGCCGGCATTCTTTACGCGCTGGTTCCTGTCGACCAACCACAAGGACATCGGCACGCTCTACCTGATCTTTGCGATCATGGCGGGTATCGTCGGCGGTCTTCTCTCTGTCGTCATGCGCATGGAACTGCAGGAGCCCGGCATCCAGATCTTCCACGGTCTGGCTTCCATGGTCTACGGTTTCGAGGGCGACGCTGCCATCGACGGCGGCAAGCACATGTTCAACGTCTTCACCACGGCGCACGCGCTGGTCATGATCTTCTTCATGGTCATGCCCGCGCTGATCGGCGGCTTCGCCAACTGGATGATCCCGATCATGATCGGCGCTCCGGACATGGCCTTCCCGCGGTTGAACAACATCTCGTTCTGGCTGCTGCCGCCGGCTTTCCTGCTTCTGATGCTTTCGCTCTTCGTCGAAGGGCCTGCCGGCGCCTACGGTGCGGGTGGCGGCTGGACGCTCTATCCGCCGTTCTCAACCGTCGGCCATCCGGGTCCCGCGATCGATCTCGCGATCTTCGCGCTGCACGTTTCCGGTGCGTCGTCCATCCTCGGCGCGATCAACTTCATCACGACGATCCTGAACATGCGCGCGCCCGGCATGACGATCCACAAGATGCCGCTCTTCGGCTGGGCCGTTCTCGTCACCGCGTTCCTGCTGCTGCTCTCGCTGCCGGTCCTGGCAGGCGGCATCACCATGCTGCTGACGGACCGCAACTTCGGCACGACCTTCTTTGCGCCTGAAGGCGGCGGCGACCCGATCCTCTACCAGCACCTGTTCTGGTTCTTCGGTCATCCGGAAGTCTACATCCTGATCCTGCCCGGCTTCGGCATCGTCAGCCACATCATCTCGACCTTCTCGCGCAAGCCGATCTTCGGCTATCTCGGGATGGCCTATGCAATGGTCGCGATCGGGGCCGTAGGCTTCATCGTCTGGGCGCACCACATGTACACGGTCGGCCTGTCGCTCGACGCGCAGCGCTACTTCGTCTTCGCCACGATGGTCATCGCAATCCCGACGGGCATCAAGATCTTCTCGTGGATCGCGACGATGTGGGGCGGCTCGCTCACCTTCCGCACGCCGATGCTGTGGGCGATCGGCTTCATCTTCCTGTTCACACTCGGCGGCGTGACGGGCGTGGTGCTGGCCAATGCCGGCGTCGACCGCGCCTTTCACGATACCTATTACGTCGTCGCGCACT
>DASUPM010000584.1:0-4543 GCA_036281095.1 Pseudorhizobium sp. | reverse complement strand
GGGACGCTGGTAATCGGGCTTTCCCGCAACAGCGACCGCGACGTGCGGCAGGCGGCGGCGCAGCTTCACATGTACAATAGCACCCGCAACATGGCGCGCCTGTTGCGGCAGAAGATCATGTCAATCACCAGCCGGTCGGATTAGGTCGCCGCGAGGGTTTCTCTATTCCGTTGCGGCCCGGTCCCGCAACTGGCGGCGGATGACCTTGCCGCTGGTGGTCAGCGGGATCTCGTCTACGAACTCGATCTCGCGCGGGTACTCGTGCATGGAAAGCCGGTTCTTCACCCAATCCCGCAGTTCCGATGCCAGTTCGGCGCTCGGTGCCCGTCCCTCGACCGGCACAACGAAGGCCTTGACGATTTCCGTTCGCAGGCTGTCCGGCTTTCCGACCGCCGCCGCAAGACGAACCGCCGGGTGGCCCGCAAGACAATCCTCGATCTCGCTCGGCCCGATACGGTAACCGGACGAGGTGATGAGATCGTCGGCACGGCCGATGAACTCGATGAACCCGTCACCGTCCTGGCGGCCGATATCACCCGTGAGAAGCCAGTCGTCGACGAATTTCGCGGCCGTCGCTTCAGGGTCGTTCCAATAGCCGAGGAACATCACGGGATCCGGAGCCTTCACGGCGATCTGACCGGGCAGGCCCCGGTCCACTTCCTGGCCGTCCTCGCCCACCACCGCCACCTGATGCCCCGGCACCGGCCGACCGATCGCACCGGCGCGGGACACGCCGAGCGCCGCAGACGAGCCGAGCACGAAATTGCATTCCGTTTGCCCAAACAATTCGTTCACCGTCACGCCGAGAACCTCCCGCGCCCATTCGTAGGTCTCGCGGCCGAGAGCCTCGCCGGCCGATGCGATAGACCGAAGGTGCAGATCATAGACCTGGCGCGGATTGTCGATGGCCTTGAGGAGGCGAAGCGCCGTCGGGGGAATGAAGGCGTTGCGGACCTTCATCTCAGACAGGATGCGGAACGCCGTGTGCGCGTCGAATTTCTGCGCCGGGGAGGAAACGACCGGGATCCCCAGCATCAGTGCCGGCAGCAGGACGTTGAGGAGCCCGCCGGCCCATGCCCAGTCGGCCGGCGTCCAGATCCGGTCGTCTTCCTGCGGCGCAAGATCGTGCCCCATCTGGAAACCGGGTATGTGGCCTGCGAGCACCCGGTGACCATGAAGCGCTGCCTTCGGCGGGCCGGTCGTGCCTGAGGTGAAAATCATCAGCGCCGGGTCGTCGGGTCCCGTTTCGGCAACCTCGAAGACCGCAGAATGCTCCCGGACGAGCTCCTCCAGCCGCACGAGGCGCGGGGCCGCGGGTGTATCGTCTGTGACGATCACGTGCCGGAGATCGGGAAGGGCGGGAAGGACGCTCCGCAGGCGCGACAGCCCGAACGCATTCGTCACCACGGCTGAGGCACCGGAAGCTTTCAGCCGGTATTCGAGCGCCTGTTCCCCGAACAGAAGCGCCAGCGGCAGCGTGATGCCGCCTATCTTGTAGGTCGCGACATGCGAGAGAACCGTTTCGAAACCCTGCGGGAGGAGGAGGGCAATGCGATCCCCGCGCGCCAGTCCGAGGGCCTTCAGGCCGTTCGCGAGCGAAGATGATTGGGTCGCTAGATCGCCGTAGGTCATTGCCAGGTGGCGGCCGTCGGCGCTGAAATGCTGCAAGCAGATACGCTCCGGCTCCCGTTCCGCCCAGGCGTCGCTCACCGCCTCGCCCATGTTGAAGGATGCCGGGATCTTCCACCGGAAGTCGCGGAGGATGTCGTCATAGGATGATCTGGAGGGCAGCAGCATGATCACGGTTCGCCTGGAGCGTTAGATCTCTGCTAACATCAGGGCCTCGAGCCCACAAGGAGCAGCTGACGCCGCCCCCGGGCCCATCGTTCTCCCATGCTCGTAGCGCTGTGCAAACATTCCGAGCATGCCGCACAACGCGGAGAAATCCTCATTCTTGCCTCCGGCAAGCAGGTGCCTCCGGGAGCAGCCAGGCTAACCACTTCCGCCTTGCGCGGATAACGGGCCGCGTGATAGAGCCCGTATCACACCACCCGTGCCCCGTTGGCGGAATTGGTAGACGCGCCTGACTCAAAATCAGGTTCCGAAAGGAGTGCTGGTTCGATTCCGGCACGGGGCACCACTCGACCTTCCTGGTTTTCTCAGCAAGCAAAGCCGTAAGAACAGTGATCACGGCAATGTGGCGGTGCGTCATCCGCCTGCGGCGTCCGCATCGTTTACATCAGATCCCCGCTTGATCTATGGGATGGGCGGCTCACGTGCAGGAGATGAAGATGGCCACAGTTCGACCTCTCGATGCCTATCGGCACTACGGCGTCTATGCGGCGGCCGTGACGCTGGGCATGACGGCAACGGTCGGCGGGGCGCTCGCCTTCCAGTATATCGGAGGTTACATTCCCTGCGCCCTCTGCCTGCTGCAGCGTGATCCGTATTACTACGGCATACCGGTCGGTGTTGCCGCCACTCTGGCGGCCATGTTCCGCCTGCCCGCTTGGATCGTCCGCGGTCTTCTGGCGGTGATCGGGATCATGATGCTGGTCGGTGCCGGCATGGGTATCTACCACTCCGGCGTCGAATGGGGGTTCTGGGAAGGACCCGCGACCTGTGCAACCACCGCAAGCGGCGTCACCACGAATGCCGGCAGTCTCCTCGACGACCTGAACGCCTTCCACGGCCCGTCCTGTACCGACGCAGCGCTGCGTGTTCTCGGCCTGTCCTTCGCCGGATGGAACGTGATCGCAAGCCTGGTCCTTGCTGCGCTTGCCTTTGTCGGCGCGGCGAGGAAGTCCGCCTAGGGCTGCAGTTCGGTGTCCCAGTAAAGATAGTCCATCCAGCTTTCGTGCAGATAGTTCGGCGGGAAGAGCCTGCCGTTGTTGTGGAGATCCTGTACCGTGGGCTGATAGGGCTTCTGCGATGGAAACATGCCGGCCTGCTTCGGCAGCTTGCTGCCCTTGCGCAGATTGCAGGGCGAGCACGCGGCCACCACGTTCTCCCACGTCGTCTCGCCGCCATGGGCACGGGGAACGACGTGATCGAAGGTCAATTCGTCGTCGGCGCCGCAATATTGGCACTCGAACTTGTCACGCAGGAAGACGTTGAACCGCGTGAAGGCGGGAAAGCGCGTGGGCTGCACGTAGGTCTTCAGACAGACCACGCTCGGCAGCCGCATGGAGAAGCTGGGCGAGGAGACAGAATGTTCGTATTCCGCAATGATGTTGACCCGGTCGAGGAAGACCGCCTTGATCGCGTCCTGCCAGGACCATAGCGACAAGGGATAATAACTCAGCGGCCTGTAGTCGGCATTCAAGACGAGTGCCGGCAACGACTGGGGAGAGACTGCAATCGTCAAGGTGTACTCCTTACCGATTCGGCATCTGCCATTTTATATTAGGTCCGATGCCACAGAATTGTGAAGCGATATTAACAGCCGCCAACAGCCATCAAGGGAATGTCGGCATCACCTCCCGGCGCAGCGTCGCGGCGTAATAGGCCCAGAACAGCCGGGCCGCGACGGAGCGCCAAGGCCTCCAGGTTTCCGCCATCACGGTCACCGCCCGGGCGGAGGGCCGCTGCTGCAGCCCGAACGCTTTTGCGAGCGAAGCCTGAAGGGCCACGTCCGCGGAGGGGAAGACGTCCGGATGGCCGGCGCAGAACATCAGATAGACCTCCGCCGTCCAGGGCCCGATGCCCGGCAAGGCCGTCAGTTCCGCCATGGCCTGCACCGGATCGACGGTGCAGACCGTCTCCAGGTCGAGACGGGATCGGGAGACTGCGGCCGCAAGATTGACGAGCGTCGCCGCCTTTGCCCGCGACAGTCCGAAGCCGGCAACGACTTCCGGCGGATGGGCGAGGTAGTCTTCGGGTGTCACCGGGCCTGCGTCGGACATCCGCCGCCAGATTGCTGCGGCGCTCGCTTTCGAGATCATCTGCGAGACGACGATGAAGGCAAGTCCCGCAAAGCCCGGCTCCATCAGCCTGAGCGGCACAGGCCCTGCCGCATCGATCACCGGCAACAAGCGGGGATCGGTGACGGCAAGTGCGGCAAGGCCTTCGCGGATATCTTCTTCGCCGCGGATGACCCGCATATCCTCTCCCTGTGGTAGCAGTCGAAAATTCATGCCAGAAGAAACCATGCCTGCGCCACCCGGTCAAAGTTCCGTCTTCCGTTTTGCACCGAGTCCGAACGGCCTGCTGCATCTCGGCCACGCGCTTTCGGCCATCCTCAATCACGACATGGCGAAACGGAACGGCGGGCGGTTCCTCCTGCGCATCGAGGACATCGATCTTGCTCGGTGCACCCCGCAATACGAACAGGCGATCTATCGCGATCTCGAATGGCTTGGGCTGCGCTGGGAAGAGCCGGTCCGCCGGCAGTCGGAGCATTTCGACGCATATGCGGCAGCGCTGAAGAGACTGACGGAGATGGATCTGGTCTATCCGGCCTTCATGACGCGCGGCGAGGTCAAAGCTCGGGTGTCGGCGCGGGAAGCGGATGGGAAGGCATGGCCGCGCGATCCCGACGGCT
>DASUPM010000583.1:0-2277 GCA_036281095.1 Pseudorhizobium sp. | reverse complement strand
CATCTTCATCGACTCGGACAGCTTGGTCGATCCCGACAGCGTCTACCGGATCGTCCAGCCGTTCACCGATGCGGCCATCGGCGCGGTCGCCGGCCAGGTATATGCTGCTCATTGAGGCCGGCGATCTCAAGAAGGGAAGCGGCCTCCGGAAAATTGCCGAACCGTCGAAGGCTATCGCTGTCATCCCGTGCTATGCCGACGATGCGCGTGCACTCAACGCACTGATCGACATGGAACTGGGGCAGGACGGCCTGTCGATCTCTCCTGCCGCACGGCGATACCTGATTGAACTGCTCGGCGGTGATAGAGCTGCCTCCCGCAGCGAGATTCGCAAGCTCGCGCTTTACTGCCGCGGCGTCGGTGTCATCGAGGAAGAGGATGTTGCCGCCGTTATCGGCGACGCGAGCGGCGTCTCCACAGACGAAGTTGTCGATGCCGTCCTGCAAGGCAACCTCGTCGCCCTCCGCCACTCGCTCCAGAAGGTCGCGACGTCCAAGACGCCGGTTTTTCTCGTCCTGCAGTCCTGCCTGAAACAGTTCCAGATGATGGACCTGATGCGCGCTGAAATGGACGATAAGAACCTGCAGGCGCGGCAGGTGATGATGACGCTGGGCCGTCACATCCATTTCAAGCGCAAGCCGCTGATAGAAAACGCCTTGCGACACTGGCCTGCGGCTGCGCTCGCTCGAGAGACCGAACGCCTTCAGAGCGCGGTCCTGCAAAGCCGTCAGAAACAGAGCTTGGAAGACAGTGTCGCGTTCCAGACCCTGATGGCGATTGCCCTGCAGTCGGCCAGGAGTCAGCGCCGATAGCGATCCTTTAGCGCCGCTCGAGCATCCTGCAGATTTCCTCGAGCTGCTCGACACTGCGGTAGCTGATGCGCATTTGCCCGGCGCCGCCCTTGTGATTGATCCGAACATCGAGGCCCAACGCATCCGACAGGCTCCGCTCCAAAGCCAGAGTATCGGAATCCTTCTTCTCGGCAGGAGCAACCGCAGGCTGTGATTGGGTCTTTATGTCGTTCTGGGCCAGGCGCTCGGCGTCGCGCACGGACATGCCCTTTGCCACAATGGTTCGTGCAAGGGCAACGGGATCCGAGGTCGTGATCAACGCGCGTGCGTGGCCAGCGGAGAGCTCACCCGAAGAGAGCATGTCCCGTACGCCATCCGGCAGCTTCAGGAGGCGAAGGCTGTTCGCCACATGGCTGCGGCTCTTGCCGATAATGCCGCCAAGATCGTTCTGCGTATAGCCGTATTCGGCAATCAGCTGGTCATAACCGAGCGCCTCTTCCAGCGGATTGAGGTCTGCGCGCTGGACGTTCTCCACGATCGCGATTTCCAAGGCGGTGCGGTCGTCCACATCGCGAACGATTACCGGAATCTCATGAAGACCCGCCAACTGCGCCGCTCGCCAGCGTCGCTCGCCAGCGATGATCTCGAACCTGTCCGCCACCGTGCGAACCACCACAGGTTGCACGATTCCATGCTGACGTATGGAACTGGCCAGGTCTTGGAGATCTCCTTCATCGAATTGGCGCCGGGGATTGCGCGGATTGCGGCTCACATGCTCGATCGGCATCATCCGGTCGGCACTCACCGCCTTTCGCGGCTCATCAACCCGTAACGGCTGGTCCATTTCCCCAATCAGGGCTGCCAGGCCGCGACCAAGTCGCCGCTTTGAGAGATCATCGCTCATTCGTACCTACCACTCGTGTCAAGCAGCCTTGCGCCGCCGCTCCCGTTGAATAACCTCCGACGCCAACTGCAGGTAAGCCTGGCTGCCCGCGCATTTGAGATCGTATAGGATTGCGGGCTTGCCATAGGAGGGGGCCTCTGAAACGCGGACATTGCGGGGTATCAAGGTGTGGTAGACCTTATCCCCCAGATAGGTACGCACATCATTGACGACCTGCTGGGCCAAATTATTTCGCGAGTCGAACATGGTCAGGACGACACCCTGAATATCCAAGGCGGGGTTTACTGTCTGCCGCACCTGATTGACCGTCTCTAGGAGCTGGCTGAGGCCCTCCAGAGCAAAAAACTCGCACTGGAGGGGGACCAGAACGGACTGAGCAGCAGCCATAGCGTTCATGGTAAGAAGATTGAAAGAGGGAGGGCAATCAAGGATGATGTAGGAGTACGGAACGGACGCGTTCGAAAGAGCACGTTTCAGACGGAACACCCTGTCAGCCTGCTGGGATATTTCCATCTCGAATCCGAGAAGATCCATCGTCGAGGGAACGATGGAGAGATTGGGAACCGCGGTCGGAAGCACGCT
>DASUPM010000582.1:0-7466 GCA_036281095.1 Pseudorhizobium sp. | reverse complement strand
GGATACGTGCTGACCAAGTGGCGTTTTCCCGGACACAGGCTCGTCTTCGGCCTCATGCTGTTTGCCTGCTTCATTCCGTTCCAGGCGGTTCTGATCCCGATGGCGCGTGTCCTCGGGGTGTTCGGCCTGGCGAATTCGACCGCCGGACTGGTGTTCGTCCACGTGGTCTATGGCCTCGGGTTCACCACCCTGTTCTTCCGTAACTACTACGAGGCGTTTCCCGACGAACTCATCAAGGCGGCGATGATCGATGGAGCGGGCTTCTTCCGGATTTTCTGGCGAATATTGCTGCCCAGTTCCGGTCCGATCATCGTCGTTACCGTCATCTATCAGTTCACCAATATCTGGAACGACTTCCTGTTCGGCGTGTCGTTTTCATCGGGTGCAGAATCCCCGATGACGGTTGCCTTGAACAACCTCGTTTCCTCGTCCACCGGCGTCAAGGAATATAACGTCGACATGGCGGCGGCCGTGTTCGCGGCGTTGCCGACGCTCTTCGTTTACATCGTCGCCGGACGCTATTTCGTGCGTGGCCTCATGGCCGGCGCCGTGAAGGGATAAATGCAATGAGCTTTCTTCAGATCAGCAATCTCTACAAGAAAATCGGCCACAACGAGGTCCTGAAGAATATCAGCATCGAACTGGAAAAGGGCGGCTTCCTCGTCCTCGTCGGCCCTTCCGGCTGCGGCAAGTCCACTTTGCTCAACGCGATTGCCGGCCTGATGCCCCTCTCGTCCGGAGAGATCGTTCTCGATGGCCATGTGATCAACGACCTGCATCCGTCCAAGCGGGACATTGCCATGGTGTTCCAGAGTTATGCGCTCTATCCCAACATGACCGTGGAGGAAAATATCGGCTTCGCGCTCGAAATGCGTGGCGTGGGGAAGACGGAGCGGGCGGAGGCGATCAGCAGTGTCGCCAAGACGCTGCAGATCGAGCACCTTCTCAAGCGGCGTCCGAGCCAGTTGTCGGGCGGTCAGCGTCAGCGCGTCGCCATGGGGCGCGCCCTCGTGCGTCAGCCGCAGGTTTTCCTCTTCGACGAGCCGCTGTCCAATCTCGACGCCAAGCTTCGCGTCGAGATGCGTGCAGAAATCAAATCGTTGCATCAGAATACGGGGGCGACGATCATCTATGTAACGCACGACCAGATCGAAGCGATGACGCTGGCTACCAAGATCGTGGTGCTGAAGGACGGTGCGATCCAGCAGGTCGGGACGCCGGCGGAAATCTATGGACGACCTGCAAACATCTTCGTCGCCGATTTCATGGGCTCACCAGCGATGAACATGCTGAAGGGCCGGGTCGTCTCCGAGAACAGCGTGAAGCAGGTCGCTCTCTTCGACGAGACGATGCGGGTTCCCGTTCCCTCTTCGGTTACAGGTGAACTTGCCGGGGGCAAGGAGGTGATCCTGGGGCTGCGCCCGGAAGGGATTACCGACGAGGGCATGGTCGATCCGACGGCTCGATCCTCGGTCAGGGTCGAGGCCGAGGCAAGTCTGGTGGAGCCGACCGGTTCCGACACATTCGTAACGGCGAGGCAGCAGGGCGTGACGTTCACAGGCCGCGTGCGTGCTGACGTCTCGATCGTGCCGGGGCAGCGCTTCCCCTTCGTCTTCAATCTCGACAAGGCCGTCATGTTCGATCCGGAATCGGGGCGGCGGCTGGACTGACCCACGCGCCGCGGCCGAGGAACAAACTCATGGTACGCCTGTTGGAGGTGATGCAGATCATCAAACCTCCATGGAGGCGGCTATGAGCAAGGAGCAGGCCAGATCCGGCGGCTACCGGAACGACGATATGCGCAATGAGCGCGATCCCACATTGGACGGACCCGCAAAGGGTGCGGAAGCGGCAGGTCGTGGAGATCATGCCACGTCGCCGCCCGATCACCGCTTCGGCCAAAACGAGATGTCCAAGGCATGGGCTCGCGAATCGTATCGCGCCGACTACGAACGGATTTCCCGGGAGACCCGCAACGATTTCGGCACCAAACGCGTTGAAGAGAGCGAGGAGACGCAGAAGCAGTAGCATCCGTTTCTTTTTCCTCCATAAGAACTTCGCAGGAGCGACAGATGACCGCTGGCAGCAAATCGACAGATGGACGCACCGTGGAGCAGGATGCCAAGGGGCAGTTTGCCAATGTCAAGGAAGGCGGCAAGAGTTCCGGAGTCGCAAGCGCCAAGCCGACGGTAATCACCGGATCGGAAGATGCCACGGCGCATAAGGCTCCTCCGGGCGAGAAAGCTCCGGCAAGCGAATGGGATTCGAATTTCGATCCGGGTGAGCACCCGAAGTCGGGCTAGGAAGTCACTGGAACCCTTCGGGTGGGCAGGCCAGTCCGTGCCACATGAAGACACCGTGTCCGGAAGCGAGCCAGGTCTGCAGGGCGACAGGAGGAATTTTCATCGTAGGCAATCAAAGGATTGGACGTACACTGAAAAGCGGCTAAAAACATTCCCGTGCTATATTAGCAAAGGGCGGGATAAATGAGGCGTTGTGCCGCCGCGGTCATCGACTTGACCGCCGAGGGGATAGTCTAGTGCCGGACGGGAGACAGATTTCCCGTTTCTTCCCCACAGCCTCGATCGGGGGTTATCTGGTGGCGCTATCCGTCGTGGTGGCGATGCCGCTGGTCGCCTTCGTCTTCTTCCTGATGATGGAACTGCAAGAGCGCGATCGCGAACTCCTTTCCGCCACTACCGCCGAAAACGCCCAACTGGTTGCCCGTTCGGTAGACCGGGCGCTTCAGGACATGACGACGACATTGCGAGTTATTTCAACGTCGCCCGAACTGGAGGGCGGAAATTTGCGGGCCTTTCACAATCGCACGCAACAAAGCCTCCGATCCCACTCTCTATATGTGCTGGCGGTCGATTCGAATGCCCAGCAGTTGCTTAACACCCGGGTGCCATTCGACACGCCCCTGTCGCGAATGTCGGATGTTGCAACCCTTCACGCTACACTCGACAAAGGTGTGACGCAGGTTTCCGATGTATTCTTCGGGGCGACCAGCGGCAAGTTCGTCTTCAACGTCGTCATGCCTCTCCCGGAAGATACATCCCGCGCATCCGGGATTGCCGCGTTGATCATGACGCAGAACGCTGCCGACCTGCTGCGTCTGATCTCTACCGAAGGCTTGCCCCCGCAATGGTCTGTGGCGATCGTCGACGGAGGAGGGAAGATCGTTACCTCCAGTGGCAACAGCAATGCCTCCTCGATCAGTTCGTTTCCGGAAGACATGCTGAGGCTGATGACAGGGGTCAACGGAACGATCGAGGACGTCGGCGACGAGCCGCGGCAGATCTACGGTTATGCCCAGGTCGTCGGTTCGCCCTGGAAGGCCATCGTCTGGGGGCCTATCGACACCGCCCAGGCGGCCATCATCAGTACCTCGCGCCAACTCATCATCGGCAGCATACTTTTCCTCGGCATCGGGATGTTGTGCGGGTTCCTCATCGCCCGGCAGCTGCGAATTCCCATCCGCCAAATTGCGGACATGGCGGATCGCATCGGCAAGGGGGAGATCGTTCCACCGGTGGAAACCCGCATCCGCGAAGTCAGCCAGATCTCGATTGCCCTGTCCAACGCCTCCTTCGATAGAAGCCAGGCCGAAGACCGCATGCACCTCATCCTCCATGAACTCGTCCACCGGACGAAGAACATCCTGACGCTGGTTCAGGCGATGATGCGTCAACTGGCGCGCCAGGAGGACAACATGGACGAGTTCCAGAAGGCGATCTCCAGCCGGCTTCAGGGTCTCGGCCGGTCCATCGAAGCTCTTGCCAGCGAGCAATGGGTGGGCGTTCCGCTGAAGCGGCTGGTAAAAATCCAGTTGGATACCTTCGCCGAGGCGGCTGATCGCGTGACGATAGAAGGTGAGGATTTTCCGTTGAGGGCGGAGGCCGTGCAGAACCTCGGTCTGGTTCTCCACGAGCTTGCCACCAATTCGTTCAAGTATGGGGCGCTTTCGGTGCCGGAAGGCAGGGTGAGGGTGTCGTGGGAGCAGGAGGATCTTTCCAATCCGGAATCGCTCCTCCGGCTCACCTGGGAAGAACGGGGCGGACCGCCCGTCAAAGAACCGTCCCGAACCGGCTTCGGTACGACGATCATAAAGCGGCATGCAGAGGCATCCTTCGGCGGGGAGGTCGATGTTCAGTATCGTGGAGCAGGCTTCATCTGGACCTTGACAGCCCCGCGCGAGGCCTTCGAACGTGGACCGGGCGAGGCGGTGCAGGATTTGATCGCCTGAGGGGCCGTTTTCGGAACGAAGCGAGCCAGCCGTCGTTCTAGGGGCCATGGATGTCACGACTTTCTCCGTACCGGACGATCAACTTTTCAAAGGCATCGGTCTCACCTATGTGAGCGATTCGGAACCGGGAATCAGACGGCTGCGGTCAGGGCGCGGCTTCTGCTACAGGTTGCCCAGCGGCGATCTGCTGAGAGATCCGGAGGAGAAGCGGCGCATCGCTGCGCTCGGGCTTCCACCAGCCTATGAAAATGTCTGGATCTGCCTGGATCCCATGGGGCACCTTCAGGCGACGGGCTACGACAACCGAGGCCGCAAGCAGTACCGCTATCACGCGGATTGGCAGAAATACCGAAGCGAGCTGAAGTACGACCAGTTGGTCCGGTTCGGCGAGGCGCTGCCGCGAATTCGCCGGCGCATCGAGCGCGATCTCGCGCTCGGCCTGGATCAGCCAGAAGCCGTTCTGGCCGCGATCGCCGCTGTGATGGATGCCGCTCACCTGCGGGTGGGGAACCGGGCTTACGCCAGGGAAAACCGCACCTATGGCGCCACCACGCTTCTGAAACGCCATATGACGTTGTCGGAGGATGCCGTCCTGCTTCGGTTCAAGGCGAAGGGCGGGAAAAAGGTCAGCCATACGATCAGGCATCCCCGGCTTCAGCGGATATTCGAGGAGATCGCCGACCTGCCCGGCCGCCAGCTGTTTTCCTGGCCGGATGAGGAAGGCGTGCCGCGTCCTGTCGATTCAGGCCGGTTGAACGCCTACCTGACCGAGGTGGCGGGTTTTCCAACTTCCGCCAAGACATTCCGCACCTGGGGCGGCAGCCTTGCCGGGTTTGTTGCGGTCCTGCGCGCGCTGAAGGAGGGTGAGAAGCCGAAGATCAAGATGATCTGCCGTGCAGCATCCGAAAGACTCCACAACACCCCTGCCGTCTGCCGGTCCAGCTATATCCATCCCGCGATATTGTCCCTGGTGGAGGACCCGACCCCTTTGGAAAGGGTCATGGGCGAGGATGCGTTTGGCGCGCGTCGGCGAGGTTTGAGGGCTGGCGAGGGGCAGATGCTCGCCTTTCTCAAGGCGGCCGCAGATGAGGCAGACACGGCCGCAGTCGAGCGATAATCCAGCTAGAGCCGTCCGGTCGACAGATCCCGCCCGTTGATCGATGCAGGAACGCTGATTTCTTCCTGCGGCCTTTTCGGAAAGGGAAGATTGACGTCTTCCGGGACCACGACGTGCATGTCCTCTGCATGTTCATTGTGCCTGAGGCGGCGCCGGGATCCGGTTAAACTGGCTAGAAAGCGCCAAAAGAGGTTTTGCATCATCTGCTCCTTCCGATGAAAGGGCTTCTGCCGCCCTGACAGGTTTAACCGCTCATGACGCCGTTCGTTCCCGCCCCATGTCCTCTTGTAACGAAAGTTGAAACAGCCTCAGGAACAAATTCGATTGGAGAACGTTGTCGCCCGGTTGTCCGGATGTTGTGCAGCGGAGCAATCGCGACGGCGAGAGGGGGTCTTTTGAGGGGGAGTTCAGATTTGCCGATCCGGATTGCCCGAGCCGGCAGACCCTTTCCCCGCCGGACGCGAAAACCGAAGTGGCTGTCGGTGGCAACGTCCCTTTCTCTGCTCGGTATGGGGCTCTCTTCCTGTTCCGGAAGCCAATCTGCTCTTGATCCGGCTGGTCCTGAAGCAACCGATCTTGCGAACCTCTTCTATGTCATGCTGATCGGTGGCGCCCTGATATGGGCGGGCGTCGTCGGGTGTCTCTTCTATGCGACACGCCGCGGAAGGGAGCCGCATTCGGAAAAGACGGCGGGGCGGGTGATCGTGTTCTGCGGCGTCGTGGGTCCCGTCATCATCCTTGCCGCCCTCCTTTCCTATGCGGTCTGGCTGATGCCGAACATGAGGCCGTGGAGCTCGCCGGGTGAGCACGGGCTGCGGCAGATCGAGGTGACCGGCGAGCAGTTCTGGTGGCGCATACGGTATCTTGATGCATCGGGGGATGTCATTCTGGAGACGGCCAACGAGATCGTGATGCCGGTGGGAGAGCGGGTGCTTTTCCATCTGAAGGCGCCGGATGTCATCCACTCGTTCTGGATCCCATCGCTGGGCGGCAAGATGGACCTTATTCCGGGGCGCATCAATCGGATGGTCCTGGAGGCGTCGAAGGAGGGCACCTACCGGGGTGTCTGCGCGGAATTCTGCGGCTCGTCTCACGCTCTCATGGCCTTCACCGTCGATGCCCTGGAGGCTCCGGCCTTCGATACGTGGCTTTCGGAAAGGCGCGCGGCAGACGGCTCCCCGGAAGGCGACGGACTGGCGCTCTTCCTCCGGCACGGCTGCGGTGCCTGCCATACGATCGCGGGGACGGAGGCAACCGGAACGATCGGCCCGAACCTGACGGCGCTTGGAGCGCGTAAAAGCCTGGCGGCAGGAACGCTTGCCAATACCGAGACGAACATAGCCCGCTTCATCCGTTCTCCCGAAGCAAGCAAACCGGGGGTGCGCATGCCGTCATTCGATATGCTTCCGGACGGAGATATCGAAACGATCGCGGCCTATCTGAAGGGGCTGAAATGACGAAGACGCTGGGCAATTTCTCCCCGGAGGAGCGGGCAGCACAGGAGGAGCGCCTTCGTAAGGTATGGCAGACGCCGAAGGGTTGGCGCTACTGGACCTCCGTCAACAACAGCCAGATCGGGCTCTGGTACGGCGTGACGGCCTTCGTCTTCATGCTCTTTGCCGGCGTCCTTGCTCTCATCATGAGGCTTCAGCTCGCGCTGCCGGACAACGACCTGCTGACGGCGGATTTCTTCAATCAGGCCTTCACGCTCCACGGCACCGTGATGATGTTCCTGTTCGCCGTGCCGATCTTCGAGGCGGTCGCAATATTCCTGCTGCCGTCGATGCTGGGGGCGAGGGAACTGCCGTTCCCGCGCCTTTCCGCCTTCGGCTTCTGGAGCTTCCTGCTCGGCGGGGTCTTCGTCTGCGGTTCGATCTTTTTCAATGCAGCACCCAATGCCGGCTGGTTCATGTATCCGCCGCTCGCGACCGACAAGGAGTATTCCGGCATAGGGGCGGATATCTGGCTGCTCGGCCTGTCCTTCATCGAGGTTGCCTCCATCGCTGCTGCGGTCGAGATCATTGTCGGCATCATGAAGTGCCGGGCGCCGGGCATGCGGATCAACATGATGCCGATGTTCGCCTGGTACCTGCTCATCGT
>DASUPM010000581.1:0-2509 GCA_036281095.1 Pseudorhizobium sp. | reverse complement strand
ACAACAATCCCGTCGAAATGAGCGAAACCGACGTGCTGGGAATTTATCGCGCCGCTCTCTAGGTCGTCGCCGCCTGCCGGAAAAGGAGCCGCCCTGGCGGCTCCTGGGGATGACACCCGTCGTGTTTCAGCGGGTTGCCAGGAAAAGCCGGTCCCGGGACCCTGTCAGGTGCTTGTGCATCTGCTGGCGGGCGGTCTCCGCCTCACCGGCCGCGATGGCATTGACGATCGCCTCGTGCTCCTCGAAGACGCGTGTAAGGCCGCTCGCCTCTCGCTTCACCGATATACCGTGAAACTTCATGCCGACCGCAATGTGGTCCTTCAGGGCTTCCATGGCGGTGGAAAAGTAGTTGTTCTGGGCAGCACGTGCGATCGCCAGATGGAACAGGTAGTCGGCATCCTCGCGATGCGACTGGCGGTTCGTCGCGTCCCTCAGCAGTTCCAGGGCGCGACGGATGGAGGCCAGGTCTTCCGCGGAATGCCGCGCGGCCGCAGCGGCAGCAGCGGCGGGCTCCAGTGTCAGGCGGAACTCGTAGCAGTTCAGGAGATCGGCGACGTTCTCCAGCTGTCCGAACCCCAGCGGTTCGCGCAGCCCTATCGCCCGGACGAAGCTCCCGGCACCTCGGCGGGAATAGATCATTCCCTGCTCTCGCAGCCGTCGCAGGGCTTCCCGGATCACCGGACGGGACACCTCGAATTCGGTGGCAAGTTCATGTTCGGTCGGCAGCCGCTCGTCCGGCTTGTAGGAGCCCGACTTGATTGCGCGGTGCATTCTCTCGAATACTATGTCCGGCAGTCCCTTGCGGGCATGTCCCTCTTGCAGTCCCATTCTACGCTGCCCTTCTCAGGATCTCGTCTGCGATGTCACGCAGAGTCTCAGGCGACCCGAAGCCGCCGGATTTCGTGATGATATGCCATCCCCCGGCGGATGCTAGGCCGAGCCCGGGCCTACATTCGCCGAGCAGACGAAAACGGGCAATCCCTATCTTTGCAAGTACCGCCTCCGCCGTGGCGCCCCCGGAAAGCAGAAGTGCCGCCGCGGAACCGGTCAGCGCGGGCACCACACCTTCGGCCAGACTGGCGGAGACCTCCACCGGGCTCGCTGCCATCTCCCCCTCCGTGGCCTGGACAAGAGTGACCGCAGCCGACAGAGGTTGAAGCGGATGGGGCAGCCTGCCTGCAGGAGCGGCGTGATAATCCACCAGGCCGTCCTGACGCAGTTCCTCGACCTGTCGCAGCGTGATCGGGTCGCGCGAACCGATCACGATCAGCAGAGGGCCGCTCTCCAGCGGTGTCAGCGGGAGATCTGCGATGCAGGTCATTTGCCGCGCGAGAGCATCTGCAAGCCCTCTGGCGCCCACCAGCAGGTCACATCCCTGACGCTCGCCCTCTGTCAGCGCGGCCGCCATGTCCGGCTGGGAAGCGGTGTCGGGAATGAAGGCCTGCGCCCCGTGTGCGCCAAGTGTGTCCGCAACGCGGATGGGCAGGTCGACTCCGAAGCCGCTGATATGCCCGTCGGCGACGATGCGGCCGAAATCCGGAATGGCGGGGGCAACCAGCGCCCGCTTGAACGACATGGCGTCCAGTTCCGCGGCGATATTGCCCTTAAGCCGTGAATCCACCTTCTTGAAGATTCGCGCATGTTGGGGAAGGTGCCTCAGAACGTCTGCCGTCAACTCGCGGGCGGCCTCCGGAGCAATTTCCCGCGACGCGACATTGACGGCGAGAACGGCTGGCGATTGCGCAAGCGCGTCACCCACTGCCTCGACCGATAACGCAACCTCCGTATGCAGACCCCGGCCGGCGAACGGGGCCGCGGAGTCGAGTGCGCCGGTCAGGTCATCGGCGAGAATCACAAGCATGGTGCAGTAGCTGCCTATTTGACTGTTGTTAGCTTAGCTTCGGCAATTCGTTCATGAATGTCAATGAATTGCATGCTCGCGATGACAAGCTGGTGGGGATCTGAGCCATGTATGGGATTGCTGTGTTGCGGGAGAACTCCGCCAGCCTCGTCCGTCTCAGTCTCCGCCCGTCGTTACATAGGCGATCACGGCGTCGGAGATCATCTGGCGGTGACGGCTGTACAAGTCCGGCGCCGAAAGATCCCGGTGGAAGATCGTGCCGAAGGTATATCTGTTCGACACCCGGAAGAAGCAGAACGCGCTGATGAGCATGTGAAGGTCGATGGGCTCCACCTCGCGGCGGAATACGCCATCCTTCTTCCCGCGGGCAAGGATGTCGCCGATCGTCGTGATGATCGAGACGTTGAGCTCGCCGATCTCCGCTGACCGCTTCATGTGGCTGGCGTGGTGAATGTTCTCGATGCTGACGAGACGTACGAATTCAGGATTTCGCTCGTCGTGATCGAAGGTGCTGGCAATCAGAGTACGCAGGGCCTCCACGGGCGGCATGCCGGCAAGTTCGAGATCGGCTTCAAGAGACCGTATCTTCCGATATGCCTTCTCCAGCACCGCGAGATAGAGACCTTCCTTGCTGCCGAAATAGTAGTA
>DASUPM010000580.1:0-5372 GCA_036281095.1 Pseudorhizobium sp. | reverse complement strand
CGCGAAGCGCTTCTGCCGATATGGGCCGAGTCGAAGGAAGAGGTCGGGATGCTCGACGATGACCTTTCTGAACACGACCTGCGTCAGCCGTTCGATGACCGGGACGGGAACGATGCGGAGCGGTGCCGACATGACGGATGGAATTTTCATCTGCTGATTCCTTGAGGCACCCAAACCTATTCACGCTTCGTCTTCGCTACTTGAGCTAGAGCAAAGACGGTTCCGTTTCTGGCCGTGACAGATGTCGCATGGACACGCCGAGACCTCCGCGCCGATACGCATCGCTTCAGCATTTCACGGACGAACTCGAACGACGGGGGCAATTGAAGCGTATCAGCCGGCCGGTAAGCCTTGTGCATGACGTGACGGAGATCCATCGACGGGTCCTCCTCGCCGGTGGTCCGGCGCTGCTCTTCGAGAAGCCTCTTCATGCGGACGGGCGGCAGTCCGAGATCCCGCTGTTGACCAACTTGTTCGGAACCCGCGAACGCATCGAATGGGGTTTTGGCCTGGCGGGTGGCGGGATCGGGGACTTGGCGGACACTCTTTCGAACCTGCGCCATCCAGAGCCGCCACGAACACTGAGGGAGGTGACGGCCAAGGCGTCGTTGCTTGCGGCGGCGCTTTCCATGCGCCCGAGGCGGGTTGCGGCGGCTCCAGCGCAGGAGGTCGTCTGGCGCGGCGAGGAGATCGATCTTTCAAAACTACCGATCCAATGGTGCTGGCCGGGGGAGCCGGCACCTCTGGTCACCTGGCCTTTGGTGATCACTCGCAGCCCCGAGGACCCGACGGATGTCAATGTCGGCATCTACCGGATGCAGGCTCTCGGCAAGGACCGGCTGATCATGCGATGGCTGGCCCACCGCGGTGGTGCGCGGCATCACCGCATGTGGCAGCAGCGCGGGGAGGATATGCCGGTGGCAGTCGTCATCGGAGCGGATCCGGCCATGCTTTTGTCCGCCGTCATGCCCCTGCCGGAAGGAATGAGCGAACTCGGCTTTGCGGGGGTTCTGCGTAGCCGGCGGACTCGTGTGGCTTCTGCACTGACGGTGCCGATAAGCATACCGGCGAGCGCAGAAATTGTTCTGGAGGGCAGGGTTTCGGGTACCGCTACTGCCGACGAAGGACCCTACGGAGATCATACCGGCTATTACAACTCGGTCGAGCAGTTTCCCGTCATGACCCTGTCTGCGATCACCAGCAGGCGAAATCCGCTTTACCTTTCCACGTTTACCGGACGTCCGCCCGATGAACCTTCGGTGCTAGGTGAGGCGATGATGGAGCTCTTTCTGCCGCTCGCGAAGCGGCAGTTCCCGGAAATTACCGACCTGTGGATGCCGCCGGAGGCCTGCTCCTACCGGGCGATGGTGGTTTCGATCGACAAACGGTATCCGGGGCAGGCACGGCGGATCATGATGGGGCTCTGGTCGATGCTGCCGCAGTTCAGTTACACGAAACTGATAATCGCGGTTGATCCGGACATTGATGTCCGCAACTGGAGCGACGTCCTCTGGGCGCTGTCCACTCGATTCGATGCGAGCCGCGACCTGCTGTTGATCCGGGACACGCCCATCGACTACCTCGATTTCGCGTCGCCTAAACCGGGACTTGGAGGGAAACTCGGTCTCGACGCGACAACCAAGCTCCATCCGGAAACCGATCGGGAATGGGGGCGGGTTCTGTCCATGTCGCCAGACGTAGTCTCCCGGGTGGATACTCTCTGGACGGATCTGGGACTGGAGCAGTGTCGATGACCAAGTTCCGGATCGTCATCGGCATTTCGGGCGCGTCCGGAGCCTTGATCCCGCTCAGGATCCTGCGGCTGCTGGCAGATACGGGATTGGTGGAAGCCCATGTCGTCGTGTCGTCAGCGGCAGAGCGGACGCTGGCCCACGAAGTTGGTGAGGACGCCATCGATCAAATCAAACAGCTTGCCTGTCGCTTCTACGTTCACGATGACATTGGCGCCGCCATCGCCAGCGGGTCATTTTCCACCGACGGCATGATCGTGGCGCCGTGTTCGATGAGAACCCTTTCCGCGATCGCTGCAGGAACTTCGGACAATCTGCTTCTGAGGGCGGCGGATGTCCATCTGAAGGAACGCAGGAAGCTCGTTCTGCTGGCGCGGGAGACACCGCTGCATCTGGGCCACCTTCGGAACATGTGTTCCGTCACCGAAATGGGTGCCGTTATCATGCCTCCCGTTCCTGCTTTCTATCATCGGCCGAAGACCGTTGATGAAATTGTGGATCATCTTGCTGCCCGGGCGATAGACCAGTTGCAGTTGCCGATAGTCTCCGGAGTCCGCGCCTGGAACCCCGGGGGAAAGTAGTCCTGCCAGCTTCTGCTGATCACAGGCTTACCTGCTCGCATAGGACTTTCATCAGTCCCCAAAGTCCCACGAAACCGCAACCTCGTCACCTGGTACGAGAGCGGCAGCAACGGCGATCTGGCGATCTGAAGGAGGAAGAAACACGATGACTGGAGCGAACCTTTATATCCGCAACAACGGCTCGTTCGGCTCCAGTTGCGACGGCTGTGCCGACACCGGCCATTACCTCATCGAGGACAGCGGCCGGTTCACCGTCTACAGCGTCCACGACAGGAAGGAAGGCGCCGCGATCGCCCACGGCGCGACCCGCGAGGCGGCCGAGAAGGCGATCGCGGAAGATTGGGGATCGGCTTAGCAACGGCGATCGGGCGAGCTGGGTGTAGATGCTGAAGACTACGTGGTGTTAACGAACCTGCAACCTTGACCTTGACATCAGCCGTTCCATAAGAAGGGTCTCATAAACGCCATAATCTGCGGGAGGCGGGCATGTTGAAGTGGGGACGGCAGTAAAGTGACTGAAGCGACAACCAAAAACTGGCGAACACAGGACGGACGCAAAGCGATCATCGCGCGGGCTCGCAGGCTTTGGGAGGAAAACTACCCCTTCCAGGGTTGGGACATGGACCAGCGCGATTATTTCGTCATCCGGGCCGCGATAGAGTTCGCTGCGGAAAATGGTGTAACACCCACGCCACCACCTCATGTGGCGGAAATTGTGTCTCACGGTTCGGCTTCCGGAAATGGGCCAGATATGAAGACCCTACGATCAATAGGGACGGATATTCTGGACTACCCCGTAGGAACGAAGTTCTACACGCACCCAACTGCTCCTGTGCCGAATAAGGCATGGCCACCGGAACAGCAATTGCTGGAAGCCGCGCGACTGGGTTTGGCCAAGCTTACGGAATTGGGATACGAGCACTGTCCCGCCGCCAACTGTCTACGCTCAGCCCTTGGACAGTCGGCGAAGATCTAGGGCGGTGCCTACGGTCGCCGCGGTCCCAGCAGGACCAGCGCCGCGAGAACGAACAGGACGGCGATCGCCATTTGGCCGCTCGCCTCCGCCTGAAAATCCCAAATCCTGATTTTAAGAATGTCTGCCGCGTGAGGCATGACGCACCTTTAACAAAAAAATCGGTGCTGCCTGCTGCGGACGAATTTCTATAACCTCATCTACGCCGCCCTCTTATTGCGCGGGAGAAGGGGAACATGCTTCACTCGAAATTGAAAGTCCCACGCTTTGGGACTTTCATCGAGTCGCTCGAAAGTCCCACGAATTCACCTCACTATTTGAAAAGATGGTGAGAGCGCAGGGGTTCGAACCCTGGACCTACTGATTAAAAGTCAGTTGCTCTACCGGCTGAGCTACGCTCTCCCGACCGGTGCGGAGGCGCCCGTGGAAGTGCGCGGAACATATGCAGACGTCCCTTCCGGGTCAACCGCTAAAACGGCAAAAATTGCGGCTGAACGCCGCGATGGCGGCTTTCCGCGAAAAGGTGATTGGCATGGTCGGCCGCACATGCTTTAGGCAGACCAGCGGGTGGAGACCCGAATGGAGCTGATTGGTGTCGATTGCTGAAATCTCGCTTCTGAGTGCCCTTCTTGCCGGCGCTCTTTCATTTTTATCGCCTTGCGTCCTGCCGCTGGTGCCGCCCTATCTGTGCTATATGGCAGGCATCTCCGTCGACCAGTTTCGCGGCCAGGAAGTCTCGGCGACTGCGGATGTGACCCGGCGCTCCGTGCTCAGGGCCTCAGTCCTCTTCACCCTCGGCTTCGCAACCGTCTTCGTGGCACTGGGTGCCGGCGCATCGACCATCGGCGTTCTCCTTCGCCAGCATCTCGACCTCCTGTCGAAGGTCGGGGGCCTCATCATCATCGTCATGGGCCTGAACTTCCTGGGCGTGTTCCGCATCGGCCTCCTGTCCCGCGAGGCCCGCTTTCAGGGGACGGGAAAGCCGGCGACATTCTCGGGCGCCTATGTGATGGGGCTCGCCTTCGCTTTCGGATGGACGCCCTGCATCGGTCCCGTTCTCGGCGCCATCCTGGGCGTCGCCGCATCGCGCGATACCGTCGGTGACGGTGCGGTACTGCTGGCGGTTTATTCGCTGGGGCTGGCTGTACCGTTCTGGATCGCTGCGGGCTTTTCAGGCGCCTTCATGCGTTTCCTGTCGCGCTTCCGGCGCCATCTCGGGGTGGTCGAGAAGGTGATGGGCGCATTGCTCGTCCTGACGGGACTGGCCTTCATGTTCGGGCTCGTCAGTTGGGTCGCCATCTGGTTCCAGCAGACCTTCCCAATCCTGATGCAAATCGGCTAGTGCGAATGACGCCTGGCAGAGGCGCCGGATCGGGGGACATCGATGGCTGAAATCGTCGCGCTGCTGTTGCCCTTTTTCGGCCTGATCCTGATCGGCTATCTCGCCGCGCGCGTGACGCATCAGCCGGCGGAGGCGCTGGGATGGATGAACACCTTCATCATCTATGCGGCACTGCCCGCCCTGTTCTTCAAGTTGGTTTCCCGCACGCCGATCGAAGATCTGGCACGGATCGACTTCATCGTTTCGGATATCGCCGCCACCTACCTCGTCTATGCCGGCCTTTTCGCCATAACCTATCTCATCCGCCGGGCTTCACTTGCCGATTCCACCATTCAGGCCTTTGCAGGAGCCTACGGCAATATCGGTTACATGGCCCCCGGCCTGGCGCTTCTGGCGTTCGGCGAGGCAGCAGCCGTTCCCGTTGCCCTGATCGTCTGCTTCGAGAACGCCATGCATTTCATCGTTGCTCCGGCAATGATGGCGCTTGCGGGGGGTGATCGGCGGCCGCCGGCCCTGGTCGCCCTGGAGGTGCTGCGAAAGGTGGCGCTTCATCCGTTCATCCTTTCCACGGCATTGGGCTTTGCGGTGGCTGCGGCAGGAGTTGAAGTGCCGGTCGCCGCGCAGCGGCTGGTGGACTACCTGGCGCAGGCAGCCGCTCCCTGTGCTCTCTTCGCCATGGGTGTCACGCTGGCGCTGAGGCCGCTGAAACGCGTCCCGGTCGAAAT
>DASUPM010000579.1:0-2393 GCA_036281095.1 Pseudorhizobium sp. | reverse complement strand
GTGCTCAACATCGAGGACACGCATGTGGTGACCTACGCCTTGAAGAAGCTCGAGCGGCTGAAGTTGATCAAGTCGGGCCGGCGCGGCAAGGAAAAGCTGGTCATGGTGACCGAGGCCGGAGCGGACGCCTGTGTCCGATACCGGGAAATGCGCGAGAGCCTGCTCGTACGTTCCGTCCTCGCCACGGAGGTCTCCGCAGACACCCTGTCCGAAATGGCGGCCCGGCTGCGGGCGCTGTCGGGGCATTACGACCAAGCCGCACGGGCGGCCGCTTCGCTGTAGCTCGCCACCAGTCCGGTGGCGAGCGCCCGACCTAACCCTCGTAGTACGACATATACCGATCACGGAAGCGCTCCGGTGCTCCGGGATCGGCATAGCGGGGAAGCTGCGTCATCTCCGTATCGTTGAGCACCACGCCGACGATCTTCGAGGCGATCTGTGTTTCCGCCGAGAGAACGTTCTGCACGGTCTTGACCGGCGTCACCCCCCACTTGGCAACGAAGATGAAGCCGTCCACATGGGGCTCGAAAGCCTTGGCGTCGATCACCGGCACCAATGGCGGGAGATCCACCACGACGACATCGAACGTCTCCTGTACGCTTTCGAGAAAGCGTGTCATCCCCAGCGAGGACAAAAGTTCGCTGGTGTGCGCCGGCGTCCGCCCATTTTCCGCGACCGGCATGATCGCAAGCTTCGAACGGCGGTCGACCCGGACCGCCTTTGTCCAATCGGTTTCCTGCAGCGCGACTTCGACAACGCCTATTTCCGGCTGGGCCGACAGCATCTTGCTCAGTCCAGGATTGCGCAGGTCTCCATCGATGACGAGGGTACGCTGGCCGCTCGCCGCCAGCAGGCCGGCGAAATTCGCCGCCACTGTGGACTTTCCTTCGCCTGGCAAGCAGGAAACCACGCCGATGACGCGGCATTTCCGGCCCTGAAGGACGATGTCGCAGGCGAGGCGGGCATTTCTCAAGGTTTCGGCGAAGCTCGAACGGGGTGCCTCTACCGCCATGCGCATCATCTGCCGGAAGTCTATGGGCTCTCCCTCCGGCATGGCCTGCGGATTGTCACCGGTCGAGACTTCGCCGGTCGGCTGCTTGCTGCCGATCCGGGGCAGATAGCCAAGGAAACGCAGCCCCAGCTTTTCCTGAACATCGTCTCCGGTCCTGAAGAACCGTTCCCGCATCTCCAGGAAGCCCGCCATGGCGCCGCCCGCCATCAGGCCGAGGACCACGGACAAGGCCATCGTCAGCGTCTTGCGCGGGCTCGACGGTGCCGTCGGCACGCCGGCTTCGGAGATCACCCTTGCCTTGGCAATCGGGAACGACTGCTGCTGTGAAGCCTGCTCGAACCGGGCCAGATAGGTCTGGTAGAGCGTCTTCAGGGCTGCGGCCTTCTGCTCAAGCTCCGCCAGTTGGACGAGGGAGACATTCGCCTCTGAATTCGTCCCGGCGACCTTTTCTATGCTTTCCCGAAGCGACGCTTCCCGCGAACTTGCCACCTCGTATTCGTTGCGAAAGCTGCCTGTAAGCTGCTGCAGTTCTGTGAAGATCTGCCGCGACAGGTCGTCCCTCTCCGCCTTCATGGCAATGGCCTGCGGGTGGTCGGCGCCGAACTGCTGGACGATCCCCTGCTCCCGCTCATGGACCGCGATATATCTCTTCCTCAGATCCTGCAGGATAGAATTGTCCGTCTCCCGCGACGAAACGACGGCGTTGCTGACCGCCGCCTCCGGCCCTCGGTCGATGATCGCCTTGTACTGCTGATAGCGCGCTGACGCCGTGGCGGCATCCGCCTGAGCCACGATAAGCTGGCTGTTGAGGTCTGCCAGTTGCTGCGTCGACAGCAATTCGCCCCGCGGCGATACCAGCCCATGCTCGATCTTGTATTGCTCGACTGCGAGTGCCGCCTGCTGCGATCGCGCATTCAGGTCGGTCAGCCTTTCCTGAAGCCAGACGGATGCACGCTCGGTAGCATCGAAATTGGCATTCAGCTGCTCCTCGATGTAGGCGCTGGCGTAGGTCTTGGCGATACGGGCCGAAAGCGCCGGATCGGGGGACTGCGCGGCAAGCGCGATAACGGAGCTCCGGCCTACCCGGTTGACGCTCAGGGACTGTTGCAGGACTGCTGCGGCCTTTTCCCGGCGGCCGGCACGAATGGCCTCCTCGGACGCAGGAGGTTTCCCGGGCAGAAGCGCCGCAAGGACGCTCTTCACAGTATTCTTGGCCAGGTCCACCGGAGATTGGGGCGGGTCGACGATCAGATCGTTCTGGTCGAGCTGCGCCTCGTCCACGACGCGCAGCGCGAGTGTCTTGGACTTCAGAATTTCGACGGCACTCGACATTCGGTTGTCGATCTGCTGGGCGCTCTGGGCGTTCCCCTCCTCCTCCGCC
>DASUPM010000578.1:0-5876 GCA_036281095.1 Pseudorhizobium sp. | reverse complement strand
CTTGCCTGCATCGATCTTCGTTCGCATGCCGCCGCGCGAAAGTTCCGAGGCCGCGCCGCCGGCCATTGCCTCGATGTCCGGTGTAATCGCGGGGACGATATCGAGGAAACGAGCCTCAGGGTCGACATGCGGCGGTGCGGTATACAGGCCGTCGATATCGGAAAGCAGAACCAGAAGATCGGCGCCTGCCATCGTCGCGACCCGGGCGGCCAGGCGATCGTTGTCGCCGTAGCGGATCTCGGACGTCGCGACCGTGTCGTTCTCGTTGATGATCGGAATGGCGCCGATCCGAAGGAGCTGGTTTATCGTGGCGCGGGCGTTCAGGTAGCGGCGCCGTTCTTCGGTGTCCCCCAGCGTCAGCAGGATCTGGCCGGCGATGATGCCGTCCCGCGAGAGGCTCTCCGACCATGCGCGCGCCAGGGCAATCTGCCCGACCGCGGCCGCCGCCTGGCTTTCCTCCAGCTTGAGCGCGCCCGGTGGCAGGCCGAGGACGGTCCGGCCGAGTGCAATCGCTCCGGAGGAAACGACGAGAACATCTATGCCGTGCGCCTTGAGTTCCGCGATATCCGAGCAGATCGCGTCAAGCCAGCCGCCTTTGAGCCCCGTGCCGCGAT
The DNA here is from genome assembly GCA_036281095.1 of Pseudorhizobium sp. Taxonomy (GTDB): domain Bacteria; phylum Pseudomonadota; class Alphaproteobacteria; order Rhizobiales; family Rhizobiaceae; genus Neorhizobium. The sequence continues at coordinate 5,262 of DASUPM010000578.1, read as the reverse complement.
CGACCAGAAGCGCCGAACCGATTTTGATGACGATACGCCGGTGGTTCCTCAGCGGCTTCCGTGTCGTGTTCATCCGATATCCTCTTCGGACTCCTCGGCCGTCCAGCGGGAGGTGCGGTCGGGGAGGGCAGTCTCCTCACCCGCGACCTCCACGATGACGTCGCGCAACGCCCGGAGCACGTCCGTCATGCCCATGCCCGTCGCGGCAGAAATGAGGAAGGGCTTTTCGCCGGAAGCCTTTTCCAGTTCCTTCGCCTTTTTCTTCAGGTCCGTCTCGCTCAGGACGTCGATCTGGGACAATGCGACGATCTCCGCCTTGTCGGTCAGGCCGCCGCCATAGGCTTCCAGTTCGTGCTTCACCGTCTTGTAGGCCTTGCCGACATTCTCCTCCTGGGCCGATACCAGATGCAGCAGGACACGGGTGCGCTCCACGTGGCCGAGGAAGCGGTCACCGATCCCTACGCCCTCATGAGCGCCTTCGATGAGCCCGGGAATGTCGGCGAGAACGAATTCGCGGTTGTCGATGGTCGCGACGCCGAGATTGGGGTGCAGCGTGGTGAACGGGTAGTTCGCAATCTTCGGTCTCGCGCGCGTGACAGTCGCGAGAAACGTCGATTTGCCCGCGTTCGGAAGGCCGACGAGGCCGGCATCCGCAATGAGCTTGAGCCGCAGCCAGATCGTCTTCTCTTCGCCTTCGAGACCGGGATTGGCCCAATTCGGCGCCTGGTTGGTCGAGGTCTTGAAATGCGCATTGCCGAAGCCGCCATTGCCGCCCTTGGCGAGGCGGAACTTCTGGCCCTCCTTGGTCAGATCGATGATCAGCGTCTCGTTGTCTTCCTCGAAGATCTGCGTGCCGACGGGCACCTTCAGGGTGACGCCCTCACCGTTGGCGCCGGTGCGATTGCGTCCCATGCCATGGGTGCCTGTCTTGGCTTTGAAATGCTGCTGGAAGCGGAAGTCGATCAAGGTGTTCAGGCCGTTGACGGCCTCCACCCAGACATCGCCGCCGCGCCCGCCGTCGCCGCCGTCGGGGCCGCCGAATTCGACGAACTTCTCCCGCCGGAACGACACCGCACCGGCGCCACCGTCACCGGAACGGATGTAGACTTTTGCCTCGTCGAGAAATTTCATTCTGCTGCCACCAGTCTCGTGTGAGCGAAATGTCCTTGCTTCACAAAGACGTCCCGCGTTCGATATCGTCGGTTCGGGCGAAGGTCAAAGACTATCCTGCCATAGGCGGGCCAGCGATTGAACCGTGCATCCTCCACGCGGCAGATCAGGTATCTGCCACGCCTCTTCGAGGGATGCCGGAAGACCAAGCCGCCCGGCATCCCTCTGTTCTCACGAGCGCCGGAAATCCTCCAGCCGGAGCCGGGTTTCGATATGCGGTACCATGCCGTTGCGCGAAACGTTGAACAGGTCGCCGCAGTCCGTGATCGTGAAGCCCAGCTTCCGTTGGATGTTGAGCGACGCGCGATTGTCGGCAAAGGCGCCGGAAAGGACGTCCCTTTCCGGCATCCGCATGAAGAACCTGTCCAGTGCCGCAGCGACGGCTTCCGTCATGATGCCCTTGCCCCAATAGAACCTGTTCAGCCAATAGCCGAGGTGCCATTCGCCGCCGCGCAGTTCCAGGCCTACCACGCCGATATGGACATCGTCCCCGGTGGTGATCGCCAGGCTCCAGTCGGAAGACGTTCCCGAACCCTGGATCTGGAGCCAGTCAAGCGCGTCCTGCCGGTCGTAGGGCTGCGGAATGCGGGCGAGCATTCGGGCAACGGAAAAGTCCGCGAGCGACTGGGCAATGGCATCCGCGTCGGCAAGCCGGTGTGGGCGAAGGACCAAGCGCTGCGTCGCGATGACGGGGCAGGGCCCCGGCATGCGAACCCGTGCCGCGTCCTCTCTCAGAAGAACGGCTGTCATCGGAACTCTCCCCAGCTTCTCAGCGACATCCAGGTCTTCCGATCGAGCCGGAACCACTCGACCGGCACCATGCCGCCCATCGCGAGGGAGCCGAACATGCCGGAACCCTGGAACTGAAAACCGCACTTCTGGATGACTCGCCTCGAGGCGACATTGGTCACCCGGCAGCGGGCATCGATATGGTCGATGTCGCGGGTCCGGAAAGCCATGTCGATCAGCACATGGGCGGCTTCCGTGGCATAGCCCTGGTTCCAATGAGGCTCGCCGAGCCAGTAGCCGATCTCCACGACCTTCTCGTTTTCCTGCGGTTCCAGTCCGCAGCAACCGAGAAATGCGCCGTTGTCGCCTCGCGTGATGGCATAGACGCACTTGCCAATCACGCCATCGTTCGAACGTCGCACGAAATCGGCGGCGTCTTTCGTCGTGTAGGGATGCGGCATGCGCGACACCATGGTCGCGATGTTCGCATTGTTGGCGAGATGGGCAAGGGCGTCGATGTCTTCTTCGTGGGGGGCGCGGAGAACCAGTCTCTGCGACAGTAAGACGGGGCAATCGCTCCTCGACCGCTCGGGCCTCAGCCGTTCCTCAGGCGGCCGTGATTGGCTCACCCTCAACAATTCGCCTTGCATGGTTCAGTCCTCCTTGTGGATCAAAAGAAAAAGGGAAGGTGGGGTGACGCCCCATCTTCCCTTTCTTTGGACTGAAACCTGGTGGTGCCAGCCGGGTCGATGAGACGCCGGCTGTTTTAGAGCGCTACCGGCTTATTCCGCTGCTTCCGCTTTCGGCATTACAGACACGTACACGCGGCCATTGGCCTTCGTGCGGTAGTTCACGTTGCCGGCGGTCAGCGCAAAAATGGTGTGGTCCTTTCCGAGGCCGACATTCTGGCCCGGATGCCACTGCGTACCGCGCTGGCGTACGATGATGTTGCCTGCGATGACGGCTTCGCCGCCGAACTTCTTCACGCCAAGGCGCTTGGATTCGGAATCGCGACCGTTACGCGACGAACCGCCAGCTTTTTTGTGTGCCATTGGTGTTCTCCTTAAACCTTAGAAACCCTGATCGACTTAGGCCGTGATGTCCGTGATGCGGACAACCGTGTGATGCTGGCGGTGACCGCGAATCCGCTTGGAATTCTGGCGGCGGCGCTTCTTGAAGGACAGGACCTTCTTGCCGCGGTTGTGTTCCACCACTTCGGCCTTGACCGTGGCGCCCTTCACGAAGGGGGCGCCGAACTTGGCGTCGGCGCCTTCGCCGATGACCAGGACTTCATTGAATTCGATCGTAGAGCCGGCTTCGGCGTCGAGCTTTTCGATGGTGACGACATCGTCAGCCGCGACGCGGTACTGCTTACCGCCGGTCTTGATGACTGCGAACATATTTTATCCTTTCATGTTCGTTCCGGCTCTATTCCAGAGGAACGGCCGTCTTTTTGTCAGTCGGTTGAGCGGGCGACACGATATGCCTCCCGCCGGTGATCTGGACGCCGCCGAGCGGGCACGCGCACAAAGAAAAGAGGCATGGAACCCATTCCACGCCTGATCGAGGGCTGGCATAGGCGAGGTCGGTAAAACTGTCAAGCGGGAAGCTACGAAGAACTTGGATTTGGCGCTTGCCAGCCCCATCTTTCATCGCTATGAGACAGCCCGCGCTTCGAAAGCGCCGACCAGCGACGCGGAGAGGTGGCTGAGTGGTCGAAAGCACCGCACTCGAAATGCGGCATACGGGTGACCGTATCGTGGGTTCGAATCCCACCCTCTCCGCCATGGGTCAGCCAGACTCTCACCCAGTCCGCGCAACTACCTGAGTTTCCTGAGCTTTTCACCGGCCAAAGCGGCCGCGATCAGGAGATGAAAACATGCTGGTATCGCCTCAGGTACACCCCGAAGTATCGCTTCAGGTAACACAATCGGCTGCACGAATCAAAGAGCCCGTCACTGGTTCACCAGGCCCCTATCTCGCTCGGTCAGGCTCCGTTTATATTTTCCAGATTAAGGTCCCCAAGGAGGTTGTCAGCCGGCAGCCGCCGATCCGGATCAGCCTAGGGGCGCGGCCGCACAAGCAGGCGCGCCGACTGGCGGACCTCCTGGCGGCGCAGGCCCGGCTTCTCTTCGATGATGCAAGGCGGAGACGGATGACGAAAACATCGGGAGGCGAGGAAGGCGCGGAGGTCGAGCAACTCTTTACGGGCGAAAGCCCCGAAGAGGTGATCACCGAGATGCGCGGCAGCCTGAAAGCCTATCTGCGAATGGTCGATCGTCCCGATGCGCCATTGTCTGCGGAGGAACTCCAAAGAACCGCAGGTATCCGCGATCTCGTGCGCCTGCATCAGGAGCTGACGAAGCAGGCAGCAGGTGAAGCCTTCGAGGAACTGATCGTCGAGAATGCCGACCTGATCACGCAGAAGGCCTTCGCGAAGCTAGAAACGACCACGTCGCTTGTCGTCCCTGTTCCTCCGCCCGCACCGGTCCCTGTCCCGGCGTCGCCGGCTGCCCCTCAGGTCGCGCCACCATCGGCAGCGCCCGCCGTTCCGACGACAGTGGAACTGGACGAGGAAGGCCGACCCATCCCCGCGTTCAGATTGGACAGGCGCAAGGTCCAGCGAAAGGCATCCACGAAGCCGCTGTTCAGCGTCGTGGCAGCCAATTACATTGCGCTACGGGAAACGGCGCGTGGAAGAGGAGACAAGGATGTCAGGATCGCGCGCGCGCGGCTGGACCTGTTCCTCGAGCTGATTGGCGATCATCCGGTCGACACATATAGCGGTACCGACCTCCAGGCCTACATTGAACTGATGCAGTATTGGCCGGGCGATAATAACAAGCGTGATCCCGCCGCTTCTCCTTTCGACGTCATCGAGAACAACCGTGACCTCCATCTGCAGCCCGTTGCGCTGAAGACGCTGAAGGAAGGTTATGTTTCGGTGGTGAAGTCAGCAATTCGATCTGGTCTCACCGAGCACGAATATCAAGATCCCTTCACAGGGGCGGCACTTCACTATCCTTCCACGTCTGCAGCCCCGGTCTCCGCTGAGCCACTTAGTTCCAAGCGCATCAGCGAGATCTTCCGCGTTGGCGTCGAGATGGGAAAGATGCACTACGCGATGCTGCCCTTGCTCGGTCATCTTACCGGCCGTCGTCTAGGGCTGCTTGTTCACCTGACCGGAAATGATTTCCGCGAGAAGTTCGACAAGGTGTGGGTTGCCCAGACGGCCGGCATCATGAGCATCAACGGCCGTTGGAAGAGGGTTCCGATCAAGACCGATGCGAGTATGACCTTCTTCGTGCTGCACGAATTTCTGAAGGAGATCGGCTTCATCGATTGGGCAGTCGGCCAGGGAGA
>DASUPM010000577.1:0-2195 GCA_036281095.1 Pseudorhizobium sp. | reverse complement strand
AGCGGCCTCGTCTCCAGCCTCGATCTCGTGGAACTCAATCCCTTTCTCGACGAGCGCGGACGGACCGCGACGCTGCTCGTCGATCTCACCGCCAGCCTGATGGGCCGCAAGGTCCTCGATCGGCCGACCAGGAGCTACTGATGCCTTCCGAACGCCTCAACCTCGTCCCCTTCGTCAGCGTGGAAAACATGATGGACCTGGTCCTGGAGATCGGCATCGACCGCTTTCTCCTGGAACTCGGCGACTACGTCGAAGAGGATTTCCGGCGCTGGGAGCATTTCGACAAGACCCCGCGGATTGCTTCGCACTCGGTCGAGGGCGTCATCGAACTGATGCCGACCAGCGACGGGCGGCTCTATGGCTTCAAATACGTGAACGGCCATCCGAAGAACACGAGAAGCGGTCGTCAGACGGTGACCGCCTTCGGCGTGCTGGCCGATGTCGACAGCGGCTATCCGCTGCTTCTCTCGGAAATGACGATCCTGACGGCCCTCAGGACTGCGGCAACGTCGGCCGTCGCCGCCCGTCATCTGGCACGCCGGGACTCGCGAACGATGGCCGTGATCGGAAACGGCGCCCAAAGCGAATTCCAGGCGCGCGCCTTCCGGGCGCTTCTCGGGATTGAAGCGTTGCAGCTTTACGACCTCGACCCGCAGGCCAGCGAGCGCTGTGCCCGCAACCTGTCCGGCCTTGGCCTCGACATCCGCGTCTGCGGTTCCGCGGAGGAGGCGGTCGAAGGCGCGGATATCATCACCACGGCGACGGCCGACAAGCAATGTGCCACGATCCTGAGCGACAACATGGTCGGGCCGGGCGTCCACATCAATGCCGTGGGCGGTGATTGTCCGGGCAAGACGGAATTGCATCGCGACATCCTGCTGCGATCGGACATCTTCGTCGAGTACCCGCCGCAGACCCGCGTCGAGGGCGAGATTCAGCAACTTCCGGACGATCATCCCGTCACCGAACTCTGGCGGGTGATGGCCGGACAGGCCGGAGGACGGACGTCCGCAAACCAGATCACGCTCTTCGACAGCGTGGGATTCGCGACCGAGGACTTCTCGGCCCTTCGCTACATTCGCGACAAACTGAGCGGCTCCCGGCATTTTATCGAACTCGATCTTCTCGCAGACCCGGACGAGCCGAGGGACCTTTACGGCATGCTCCTGCGCCGTAGCGCCCTGCTCCAGGTGGCCTGACCCGCGTCCATCAGCTTCGTGGCAGGATTTCCTCGGCTGCCTGGCGGATCGTCTGCATGAGGATGGCCTGCTGCGCGGACGGCACGCTGTCGGCCTTCAGGGTCAGCCCGACCGGTCCTTTGGTCTCGCTGGTATCCACCGGCAGGGCGACGAGCAGCCCCTTGGCAAGATCGTTGGAGACGACGCCTTGGGAGATGATCCATACGGCGTCGCTGGAGCGGACGAAGGCGCGCCCGAATGTATGTGAGACGGTTTCCACGTGAGAGTGCAGTTTGCCGATCCCGTTGGCTATCAGCAGTTGATCGACATACGGCCGGATGACGGAGCCGTGGGTCGGCATCAGCACCGGATAGTCGGCCAGGCCGGCGAGCGGCGCATTGCCGCTGTCGAGGAGCGGATGACCCGGGCGAACGGTGAAGACGACCTGCTCCGAATAGAGATGCTCGAACGAAAATCCCGCCATCTTTTCCGGAGCAGCAAGCCGCCCTACCACCAGATCGAGCTCTCCGACCCGCAATTGCTCCAGCAGGACCGCATTTTCCCCGGTGACGATCTTGATGCGGCTGCCTGTCTTTTCCTGGAGGAACAGCGTCATGGCTCGAGGCATTATCCGGGTGGAGACGGTAGGCAATGCGCCGACCCGCACCGGCGGGGCAGCGTCCGAAAGTTCGTGGGAGACCGAATCGATCCCCAGCCGAAGCGCGGTGAGTGCCGCTCCTGCATGGCGAAGGAACACTTCTCCGTAGCGCGTGATGCGGATACCCCGTCCGTCGCGCTCGAATACGGCTACTCCCAAAGCCTCCTCGAGTTCACGGATGGTCTTCGTCACGGCAGGCTGGCTGACATGGAGGATATTGGCGGCCTTGACCACGCTTTTCTGCCGCGCCACCTCTAGAAATGTATGCAGGTGGCGGAACTTGATGCGGTGATCGATCACTATTCATAACCTTGTGGTTAAGGGGATGGCTCTCAAAGTCATTTTACCTAACCAGAGCC
>DASUPM010000576.1:0-12021 GCA_036281095.1 Pseudorhizobium sp. | reverse complement strand
GTGATGGAAGGCGGCGCCGGAACGCCGCCTTCTGCTAGAACGCCGCGCGCTTGTCGTGCTTGGCCAGCCGGGCGAGGAGGTAGTCCACCTCGGCGCGAGCCGTTGCGGTAAGCGCCAGTCCCGGCTTGCGCTGCACGTCGGAGCGGATCACGCCGCGACGCTTCAGGACGTGCTTGCGCACGGCGAGGCCTATGCCGAGCTGCTGCTCGTAGCGGATCAGCGGCAGATGCGCGTCGAAGAGATCATGTGCCTCGTCCCGCTTGCCGGCGGCGAACAGGCCGATCAGTTCGGTCAGCATGTCCGGGAAGCCGTAGCCGGTCATCGCGCCATCGGCGCCGCGCTCCGGCTCGAAGTCGAGGAACATGCCGCCATTGCCGCAGAGGATGGAAACTGGCCTGAGCTCGCCCGCTTTCTCCATGGCGCGAAGCTTCGAGATCTTTTCCAGCCCCGGCCAGTCCTCATGCTTCAGCATCAGGCAGGAGGGATGATCGTTGATGATCCTGGCAATGACGCCGGCCGACATCACCACCGTGAGCGTCAGCGGATAGTCCTGCAGGACCCACGGAACGTCCGTGCCGACCGCCTCGACGGCCTGTGCGAAATAGCCGGTGATCTGGTCGTCGGTCCTGAGTGCCGGCGTCGGCGCGATCATCACGCCGGCCGCGCCCGCGTCCATCGAGTGGCGGGCGAGCGAGCGCATGGCGGCAAAGCCCGGCGCCGAGACACCGACGATCACCGGCACCTTGGCGCGCGAGACGACGCGCTGGATGATCGCCCGGCTTTCCTCCGGCTCGAGCTTCGGCGCCTCGCCCATGATGCCCAGAATGGTGATGCCGGTGCATCCGCTCTCCTCGTAGAAATCGGTCAGCCGATCGACCGATTCGAAGTCGATCGATCCGTCGTCGAGGAAAGGTGTGGCGGCGATGGAATAGACGCCCCTGGACGTGGTGGAAAAGCTCATTGCGCGTCCTTCCATGCCTGGTAGCGCGCCTTGGTCTCGGCGTTCATCGGGTAGAGGCCGGGCAGCGGCACGCCCCGGTCCACCTCGGTCATGATCCAGGCTTCCATCCGCTCCTGTTCCGGGGCCTCCGCCAGGATGGCGTCGAGCAGCTTTGCCGGGATCAGAACCGCGCCGTCCTCGTCGACCACGACGATGTCGTCCGGGAAGACGGCGACGCCGCCGCAGGCGATCGGCTCCTGCCAGCCGACGAAGGTGAGGCCGGCGACCGATGGCGGCGCGGCCACGCCGTTGCACCAGACGTTCATGCCGGTGCCGAGCACCCCTTCCGCATCGCGGATCACCCCGTCCGTCACCAGGCCGGCTGCACCGCGCTTGACCATACGCGAGCAGAGGATGTCGCCGAAGATCCCCGCATCCAGCACGCCCATGGCGTCAGCCACCGCCACGCAGCCTTCCGGCATCGCCTCGATTGCGGCGCGGGTGGAGATTGGGGACGCCCAGCTTTCCGGCGTGGCGAGGTCTTCGCGGGCCGGAACGAAGCGCAAGGTAAAGGCCGGACCGACGACCCGGCCCTGGCCCGGCTTCAGCGACTTGGTGCCGCGCATCCAGACATTGCGGAGGCCCTTTTTCAGGAGAACGGTGGTCAGGGTGGCGGTTGAAACGCCCTTCAGCGTCTCGACGATCTTCGGATCAAGCATGCAAACTCCTCGGCACATGAGAAGGAACCGTCCTTCATGGCCGCGGATATTCCGTTGCCGCCCGGAGCGCGTCAAGGAAAGCAAAGCGGTTTTCTGGCCACTGCCTTTGGAAATCCGGAGATCATTTCCGGTAAGGTCGAGAAGCGCCGTGTGCAGGTATGGCAGGTCTCGCACAGCCAGCAGTCACCACTGGGCAGGCGCCGTCGGCCCGTCAGCAATGTCCGCCTGCCTCAATCCTGATCCGTACCGCGGTCCGTATCGCCGTTCTGGAAGATCCGCCGGTCCTTGTCGACCTTTCCGAGATCGAAATCCTCCACGGGTTCCACCGGATTGCCCTTCGGAACGGTCGCCTTCGCGTCAGCCTCCGGCATCTTCCGTTCAGCTTCCGCTGCCTCGTTTGATCTGTCGCTCATGATCGCTCTCCCGATGACTCGTTTGGAAAACGATCGAGGGCCGTAATAGTTCGCGCGCTGACAGGAGGATGAGGAAGTGGTGCCGCTTACGTGACTCGAACACGTGACCCCATCATTACGAATGATGTGCTCTACCGACTGAGCTAAAGCGGCATGGGCATGACCGGCGTGCCGGCTGCGATGTGATGCGGCTGATACAGGCAAAGATCGACGATTTCAAGCCGGCATTTTTCAGCATCGGCGGTTTTTGCCCTTCTCCTCCTCGCGAGGACTCAGGCGCAGATCCGCGCGCGCGCCTGCCGGTATTCGCGCTCCAGCCGGTCGACGAGGTCGGCCACCGGCACGACGGCCTTTACCGATCCCACGCCCTGACCCGCGCCCCAGATGTCCTTCCAGGCCTTCGCGCCGCTCGTCGCCTTGTCGAAATCCATCTTGGAGGGATCGGCGACGGGAAGGTTGTCCGGGTCCATGCCGGCGGCGGTGATCGAGCCTTTCAGGTAGTTGCCGTGGATGCCCGTGAAGTAGTTCGAATAGACGACGTCGCCGGCATGGGAATCGGCGATCATCTGCTTGTAGGCTTCGGACGCGCGCGCCTCCTGCGTCGAAATGAACGGCGTCCCGATATAGGCCATGTCCGCGCCCATCGCCTGCGCCGCGAGGATGCTGTCGCCGGTGCCGATCGCGCCGGCAAGCAGGAGCGGGCCGTCGAACCATTGGCGGATTTCCTGGACAAGCGCGAACGGAGACAGCGTACCGGCATGGCCGCCGGCGCCGGCGGCAACCGCGATCAGCCCGTCTGCCCCCTTGCGGATGGCGGAATTGGCGTGCCGGTTGTTGATGACGTCGTGGAGAACGATGCCGCCGTAGGAATGAACCGCCGCATTGACTTCCGGCACCGCACCGAGCGAGGAGATCACGATCGGAACCTTGTATTTCACGCACATCATCAGGTCGTGCTCGAGGCGCTTGTTCGAGGTGTGAACGATCTGGTTGACGGCGAAGGGAGCTGCCGGCCGATCCGGATGCGCAGCGTCGTGAGCCGCCAGCTCCTCCGTGATCATCGCCAGCCATTCGTCGAGCTGGCTTTCCGGCCGGGCGTTGAGGGCCGGAAAGGCGCCGATAACGCCGGCCTTGCATTGGGCGAGCGTAAGCGCCGGATGGGAAATGATGAACAGCGGCGATGCGATGACTGGCAGGCGCAGTTTCTCGCTCAGGATCGGCGGCAGCATCGGGTTCCTCCTTCTTTGACGTTTACGCACACGTCAAAGCAACTAGCAGATATGCAGCCGGTCGAAAAGACGTGAGCACGGCGTCGCAAAGCCCTTCGGGGATCTCCGTCCAATAAACGCCGGAATGCGAGTGCTTGCAGTTCGGGTGAGGAAAGATTACCGAAACGTAAAACGAAAAGCTTCGCCGGAAGCAACACAGGGCAGGAACTGATCTTGAGCGGATTGGAAACAGCGATTAGAAACGCGTTGGAGAAATCCGACCGAGCCAACCCTCAGATACGCGCGCGCATCTATCAGTCGGCGCGCCAGGCGCTGGAGTCGGGCCTTGCCAAGCAGGGGGTGACGGATGATCAGGTCGCGGCGGCTCAAAGGCAGCGGCTGGAGTTGAAAATCCGTGAGATCGAGGGAGAGGAACGCAGCCGTCTGGAGGCGCCGGCGCCCCAGGTGCAGCCGCCGGCGCCCGAAGTGCAGCATGTGGATTCTCCTCGGCCGCCGATGCAGTCTCCCGCACCGCATCCTGCTGCGACGGGGGACGCTCCTCTTCTTGGCGGCGCCCTTCGCGACGAAGGACGAGGTGCTGCGCAGGCGCCCGCGGCGTCCGACCCGGCAAGTCTTGATACGCTTCGTGCGGAACGCGACGCGCCGGAGGCGCGGGCCGTCTCGATCCACGCCCCGGCGATAGACAGGCCTGCGCCTCCGGTCGCGGAGGAAAAGGGTGGTCGCCGCCGGGGTCGAAAGGCCGCGGATCTGGACGTTCCGCCGGAGCGCGCTGCCAAGCCCAGGCGGCGTCGGGGCTTCCTGTCGGTCCTGACGGCCTGGCTCGTCTTCTTTGCGGCTATCGGCGCCGTCGCCTGGTGGGCCTATTCCTCGGGCCTTGTCCAGCAATCCCTCGAACAGGCATTGGAAGCGGCGGAGAACTCCTCGTTCAATCAGTCCTCCGGGCAGGGACTTGGTCCGCAGGTCGGTTTCTCGGAAGATTGGATAGAGGTCTTCGACGGCAGCAACGCCGCAGCCGTCCAGGTTTCCGCCCCGGCGGTCATGGAACCTGTCACGACGGCCGGTGGCCCCGCGATACGGCTCGCGTCCGCCGCCGGCGATGCGTCCGGCGATATCACCGTCGAGGTTCCGGCCGAGATCTTGAGCGAACTCGCCGGGCGGACCTCGACCATTGCGCTGACGGTGCGCTCGGCAGCCGACACTGCCGTGCAGTTCGCCGTGCGTTGCGACTTCGGCAGCCTCGGAAGCTGTTCCCGCCACCGGTTCACGGCGCATCGGGAAAAGGCCGATGCTCTTTTCCGCGTCACCTTCGACGCCGGGGCGGCCAGTTCCTCCGGGCGCCTAGTACTAAGCACGGGCATTTCCGGCGAAAGCAATCCGATCCTGCTCTACGCGGTAAGGGTGCTGCCGGCGCAGTGATCGCCGTTCACGGGAGGAAGCGGGGACCTTCGCCGAGGATGTTCCGGTCGATTTCGCCGATCGCCTCGAGGTCGCGCCCCTCGTAGTCGATCGACAGCAGCAGATGGCGGATGGTGTTGATGCGGGCGCGCCGCTTGTCGTTCGCCTTCACCACGGTCCACGGCGCGATGCCGGTGTGCGTCTTCTCGATCATGCGGTCGCGTGCCTGCGTGAAATCATTCCATTTCGTCAGCGCCGCAATGTCGATCGGCGACAGCTTCCAGATCTTCAGCGGATCGTGCCGACGGTCGTGGAAGCGCTTGAGCTGCATCTCGCGACCGATGTTCAGCCAGAACTTGAAGAAATAGATGCCCTCGTCGACGATCATCTCCTCGAACTGCGGGACGTCCTTGAGGAAGGCAGAGCATTGTTCGGGCGTGCAGAAGCCCATCACCGGTTCCACCACGCCGCGGTTGTACCAGGAGCGGTCGAACAGAACGAGCTCGCCCGCCGTCGGAAAGTGGGCAACATAGCGCTGGAAATACCATTGGCCGGCCTCCGCATCGGAGGGCTTGGGGAGTGCGACCACGCGGGCGGAGCGCGGATTGAGGTAGGCGCGGATGGAGAAGATAGTGCCTCCCTTGCCGGCGGCATCCCGACCCTCGAAAAGCGCGATGAGCCGCTTTCCGCTCGCCTGGAACCAGAACTGCAGCTTTACCAGCTCGATCTGCAGCGCTTCCAGCGTCTTTTCGTAGTGCTGCTTGTTCATTTTGTCGTCATACGGGTAGCCGTCGGACGTCAAGGCGGCGTCATCGATCCAGTCCGGCAGCTTCGGATCGTCGATGTCGAAGGCGCGCCGGCGGCCATCGATCTCGAGTTCCACCGTACGGTCCTGCGTCTTCTTGCTCATGAGGCGGTCTCCTCCGCTCTGGACAGGTTGCTCTGCGATAGCCTGAATTTATCGTTCATCCACGGAACGTCGATGTATATCTGTCATCTAACAAGGCTAAGAGGCCCAATTCTGCTTCGGGAGGTGATTCATTCATGACGTCTGAATGGGGGAGCTGGTGGAACAGGCGGTTCGGCGGCGTGTGGCCGCTGCTTCTCGCTCTCTTTTTGGTCGGGGCACTTACCGTCCTTGCCGGCATTCCGCTCTGGCAGGCGGCCATCGGCTGGTTCGTCCTCACCGGGCTTGCCCTGGTCGGGGACCGCAGTTCCTCCGTGGAGGCGAAGCCGCTGGAGATCGTGGAGGATCAGGGCGGGCATGATCCGGTTGTGGAGGTCTCCGCAACCCTGGAAGCCATTGAAACGGCCGCCCTCCTGCTCGACGCGGAAGCCAATGTGGCCTATCAGAACCGTGCCTCCGAACGTCTCCTCGGAACCTTCCCCATCGGCGTTCACGTCTCTGCGCGGTTGCGCTCGCCGGCCGTCCTCGACATCGTTCGGGAGACGCTGGCGACCGGCGAGCCCACTCAGATAGAGCATGCCGAGCGGTTGCCGTCGCAACAGGTCTACGTCGTTCGCATCGCGCCGCTGAAACTCGCCGGGAGGGACAGGAGCGACCAGCTCTATCTGCTTTGCTTCCGGGACGTTTCCGAGCTTCGCCGCCTCGACCGGATGCGCAGTGATTTTGTCGCGAACGCCAGTCACGAACTGCGCACGCCGCTCGCTTCCCTGCGTGGCTTCATCGAAACCCTGCAAGGCCCGGCCCGGTCGGATCCGAAAGCGCAGGAGCGCTTCCTGGCGATCATGCTGGATCAATCGACGCGAATGAGCCGTCTGGTGGACGATCTTCTGTCGCTCTCGCGCCTCGAGCTGAAGGCGAATGTCGCGCCGGAGGGCAAGGTGGACCTGGTGCCGCTGCTTTCCCACGTCCGGGATTCCCTCGTGCCGCTGGCGCAGGATCTCGGTGTCACGATCAACCTCCGTCTCCCAGGGGGGCCGGTGGAAGTGGTCGGCGACCGGGACGAACTCGTCCAGGTTTTCGAGAATTTGGTCGAGAATGCCTGCAAATATGGTCAGGACGGCGAGAGTGTCGATGTTTATCTGGCCTCCACCGATACCGGAACGGTCGAAGTGAGCGTCCAGGACCATGGTCCCGGTATCCCTGCCGAACATGTCCCCCGGCTGACGGAGCGGTTTTACCGCGTCAGCGTCGCCGACAGCCGTTCCAAGAAGGGCACTGGTCTGGGGCTTGCTATCGTGAAGCACATCCTGACCCGCCACCGCGCCCGCCTCGTCGTGACCTCTGAAGTGGGGAAGGGGAGCCGGTTCACCGTGCGTTTTTGACATATTATCGGATGGAAAATTGGGCGGTATCAAATTTATATATAAAAATCAGCAATATAGACCGTCATAAATGTTTCATGGAACTGACATAAAAGCGAGGCGTTGCGGCCGTTATGAGTGGCCTGCCCGGCGCCGGCACCACGGGGTCGACGCGGCCAAATTCACACAAGCGCATGATGGGAGATACCTCATGAACATCCTGAAACTTTCCGCCGCAGCATTGGTGGCATCCGTCGCCTTTGCTGGCGCTGCCGCCGCCCGCGATCAGATCCAGATCGCCGGCTCCTCGACCGTTCTTCCCTACGCCTCCATCGTCGCTGAAGCCTTCGGCGAAAACTTCGATCACCCCACCCCGGTCGTAGAGTCCGGCGGTTCGGGCGCCGGCCGCAAGAAGCTCTGCGAAGGCGTGGGTGAAAACACCATCGACATCGCAAACTCCTCCTCGCGCATCAGCCAGTCGGACATCGACACCTGCAAGGCCAATGGCGTAGCCGAGATCCAGGAAGTTCGCATCGGCTACGACGGCATCGTCTTCGCCTCCGACATCAACGGCGCCGAATTCGCATTCACCCCGGCCGACTGGCACGCTGCTCTGGCTGCCAAGGTCGTCAAGGATGGCCAGTTGGTCGACAACCCGAACAAGAACTGGAGCGATGTCCGTTCCGACCTGCCGGAGCAGCCGATCCTCGCCTTCATCCCGGGCACCAAGCACGGCACCCGTGAAGTCTTCGACGAAAAGGTCATCGTCGCTGGCTGCGAAGAAAACGGAACGTTCGAAGCCCTGAAGGCTTCGAACAACGGCGACGAAGATGCCGCTGAAGAAGCCTGCATGCAGCTCCGCACGGACGGCGTCTCGGTCGATATCGACGGCGACTACACCGAGACCCTTGCCCGCATCGATGCCAACAAGAACGGCATCGGCGTGTTCGGCCTGTCCTTCTACCAGAACAACACCGACAAGCTCCGTGTTGCCACGATGAGCGGCATCGAGCCGTCCGTCGAAACCATCGCTTCCGGCGACTATCCGGTTTCCCGTCCGCTGTACTTCTACGTCAAGAATGCGCACCTGGACGTCATCCCCGGTTTGCAGGAATACGTTGAGTTCTTCGTCTCCGACGAAATGGCTGGCCCGGACGGCCCGCTTGCAGCCTACGGCCTCGTTTCGGATCCGGAACTTGCCAAGACCCAGGAAGCCGTCAAGGCTCGCACCCCGATGGGTCCGCTGACGAAGTAATCGTCTTGATATACTGGCGGCGCGGTGAATGCGCCGCCAGTTCTCTTCCGATAAAGGATCTAGCTAGATGAGTGTTGGCAGCATTATCCTTGTCGTCCTGGTGCTGGCGGCAATCGGCTATGTCCTTGGCAGGCGCCGTGCCTTGGCGGCTTCCGATGCGAGTGGGACGCGGCTTCACTCGCTGCCGGGCTATTACGGTCAGACCGTTGCCCTTTTCGTCGCCGTTCCGGCACTGCTGGTCCTGGCGGCCTGGCTCTTCATACAGCCGATAATGATTGAAAATCGCGTCAGCGGCATGGTCCCCGACAGCGTCATTCCGGATGGCGGCGCTCGCAGTCTGGTAATGGCAGACGTGCGCCAGATCGCGGGCGGTCTCGATGCGGTCCTGAAGCGCAACGCCTTGAGCGAGGAGGCGCTTGTTGATGGAAATGTCAGTTTTTCGAATGTCCGCGCCCGACTTGCCGAAGTGGGGGTAGCCCTCGGCAGCGATGTGCCGACGGAAGTCTTCGATGCGGCGGTGACCTATCGCCAGAGCGCCAAATGGGGCAGCATCGGCATGGCCGTTGTGGTCCTGGCGCTGGCTCTGGGGTTCGGCGCTTGGTCGATGATGCGGATCGAGCCGCGGATGCGCGCCCGCAACATCAGCGAGAACTTTGTCCAGACCCTGCTGATTGGCTCCTCTACCATCGCAATCCTCACGACGATCGGCATTTTCGCCTCGCTGGTTTTCGAGACTGCGAACTTCTTCCGGATGTACCCGGCCACCGAGTTCTTCTTCTCCACCGTATGGAACCCGCAGTTCCGCGGCGGTTCGGATCTTGGTATCCTTCCGCTGCTGTGGGGCACGCTCTACGTGTCGCTGGTGGCTCTGCTCGTCGCCGTGCCGGTCGGCCTGATGATCGCGATCTATCTTGCGGATTACGCCGGCTCGACCCTGCGCAGCTTTGCCAAGCCCGCGATCGAGATCCTCGCCGGCATTCCAACCATCGTCTACGGTCTTTTCGCCCTGATCACCGTAGGCCCCTTCCTGCGCGACTGGATCGCCCAGCCCATGGGGCTTGGCAACTCGTCGTCCTCCGTCCTGACTGCCGGTCTCGTGATGGGCGTGATGATCATCCCGTTCGTGAGCTCTCTGTCGGACGACATCATCAACGCCGTGCCGCAGGCGATGCGCGACGGCTCCTATGCCCTGGGTGCGACGCAGTCGGAAACCATCAAGCAGGTGATCCTTCCGGCAGCGCTTCCGGGTATCGTCGGCGCCATCCTTCTGGCGGCGAGCCGCGCGATCGGCGAAACGATGATCGTGGTCTTGGGAGCCGGTGCCGCGGCGCGTCTCGATCTCAATCCCTTCGAGGCGATGACCACCATCACCGTTAAGATTGTCAGCCAGCTCACCGGCGACACCGAGTTTGCAAGCCCGGAAACGCTGGTGGCATTTGCCCTCGGTCTCACCCTCTTCATCTTCACGCTGGGGCTGAACGTACTGGCCCTCTACATCGTGCGTAAATATCGGGAGCAGTACGAATGACCGACGCTGTTGCAGCAACGCCTCGAAAGGCGACCATGGCCGGCGATGCACGGACCCGTCGCCGCAATGCTGCCGAACGACGCTTCCGGATGTGGGGGCTGCTTGCCGTCACGCTCGGAGTGCTTGCGCTGGTCGGCCTTCTCGCCTCCATCCTGTCGAACGGCCTGTCGTCCTTCCGACAGACATACGTCACGATGGACATCTACCTGGATCCCGGCATCCTCGATAAAGCAGGAAATCGCAATCCCGAGGACATCGCCAAGGTCACGACCTTCGGCTATGCCCCTCTGATAAAGGGCTCTCTCGCGAAGGTCCTGCAGGACAAGGGCCTTGGGAGCGAGGTGGATCCCGACGAGGCTGCCGAACTGATATCGAAAGAGGCCCCGGCCATCCTGCGCCGGTATGTGCTCGCCGATCCGTCGCGGATCGGGGAAACGGCCGAGTTCAATCTTCTGGCCTCGGGCCGCATCGATGGCTACTACAAGGGCCGCGTGACGATGGCGAGTGCCGAACTCGACCGCAATACCTCGCCCGAGCAGTTGAGGCTTGCCGACGAGCTGAAGGAAGCCGGCATCCTCACCACGCGCTTCAACTGGGACTTCTTCACCGCACCGGATGCGTCCGATACCCGGCCGGAAGCCGCCGGTCTCGGCGTCGCAATTCTGGGCTCGGCCTACATGATGCTGATCGTGCTCGTGCTGTCCTTGCCGATCGGCGTGGCCGCCTCGATCTATCTCGAGGAGTTTGCACCGCAGAACTGGTTTACCGATATCGTCGAGGTCAACATTGCCAATCTCGCGGCGGTGCCGTCGATCGTCTTCGGCATTCTCGGCTTGGCGGCCTTCATCAACGTCGCCGGACTGCCCCAGTCGGCTCCGATCGTCGGCGGGCTTGTCCTGACGCTGATGACGCTGCCGACAATCATCATCGCGACGCGAGCGGCATTAAAGGCAGTGCCGCCGTCGATCCGCAGCGCGGCACTTGGCGTCGGCGCATCCAAGATGCAGGCGATCTTCCATCACGTCGTCCCGCTCGCCATGCCGGGCATCCTCACCGGCACCATCATTGGCCTTGCCCAGGCGCTCGGCGAGACGGCGCCGCTCCTCCTCATCGGCATGGTGGCTTTCGTACGCGATTATCCCGCAGCTCCTCCCGAGGGCTTCTTTGATCCTGCCTCGGCTCTGCCCGTCCAGGTCTACAACTGGACGCAGCGTGGCGACCCGGCATTCGTCGAACGTGCATCGGGAGCGATCATCGTGCTACTGATCTTCCTGCTGCTCATGAACATTATCGCGATCATCCTCCGCCGTCGCTTTGAGCGTCGCTGGTAACGGGAGAGCAGAGATGAATATGTTGTCCGAGGCTGCGGCTGAGAAAGCGTTGGTGCAGAAGATGAACGAAATTGATTACAAGATGGTCGGCAAGGACGTCTCCGTCTATTACGGCGACAAGCGCGCTCTGTTCGACGTCAACCTCGGCGTTCGCAACAACACCGTGACGGCACTCATCGGCCCGTCCGGTTGCGGCAAGTCGACCTTCCTGCGCTGCCTGAACCGCATGAACGATACGATCCAGAACGCCAAGGTGACCGGCAAGATCACCCTGGACGGCGACGATATCCACGATCCCGATATCGACGTGGTGGAACTGCGCGCCCGGGTGGGCATGGTGTTCCAGAAGCCGAACCCCTTCCCCAAGTCGATCTACGAAAATGTTGCCTACGGCCCTCGCATCCACGGGCTGGCGCGGGCAAAGGCGGATCTGGACCAGATCGTCGAGAGCAGCCTGCAGAAGGCGGGCCTGTGGGCCGAGGTGAAGGATCGCCTGAACGAGGCTGGAACCGGCCTGTCCGGCGGCCAGCAGCAGCGCTTGTGCATTGCGCGTGCCGTTGCGGTCTCTCCGGAAGTGATCCTGATGGACGAGCCGTGCTCGGCTCTCGATCCGATTGCAACCGCGAGGGTCGAGGAACTCATCCACGAGTTGCGGACGAATTATTCGATCGTCATCGTGACGCATTCGATGCAGCAGGCGGCCCGCGTTTCCCAGCGCACCGCCATGTTCCACCTCGGTCACCTGGTCGAGGAAGACGATACCGACAAGATGTTCACCAACCCGAACGATCAGCGCACCCAGGATTACATCATGGGTCGCTTCGGCTGATCCGCCTTCGGCTGTCTGACGCGAACATACGAGGACGAGGACCAAGATCATGCCCCCCAGCCATATCATGTCGGCTTACGACGAAGAGCTGAAATACCTCACGCGCCGCATCTC
>DASUPM010000575.1:0-2382 GCA_036281095.1 Pseudorhizobium sp. | reverse complement strand
AGTTCCGCGCCGGGGATTGGTTCATTTGCCTTGAGGGCGTCTGCGAGTGCCTTGCGGTCCAGTTTGGGGGCAGGGCGCTCCTGCTCGACCCAGAACCGTGCCGGGATATCGGATTCATTGGTGATGACGAGGCCAGCGGCGCGGCGGGTCAGCGAGATCGTCGCTGCCGGCAGCTTGAGGGAGGGCTGCTCAGTCATCAGCAGCGCCTGCTCGATCAACGCTCGGATGCGCTCGGCGCGGTCCTTCTGAGCCTTCTTCCGAGCGTCGAACGCCTTCAACTTTTCGTCGATGCCGGCGATCAGGATCTCGCACTCGTCGATCTCGGCAAGCGCGGCGTCGATCGCTTCAAGAAGGTTGGTTTCGCCTTCCAGCGTATCCGCAACCAGTTCGGCGTCATCATCAACGCCCTGATCCTTGAGACCGGCGAGTATGCTCTTCGCCGCCTCGATCTGGATCATGACGCAACGCTCGGAGTTCGGAGTCTTCTCAGCGGCGGACGACATGCACGTTCTCCTGGTTCACCCGTGCAAGCCTCTTGCTCTCCGGGATGGCGAAAAGGATGAATGAGGTGATGAAGGCCATGATCGAGAGGACCGCGCCGAGCATCATTATCGCGGTGTTCGCGTTCCGCTTGGCGATGATCCGGCGAAGCTTGGTCTCGTCTTCCTTCCGGCGGGCTTCGATGCGACATTGGCCGGGAGGGCAGGCACAGCCGCCGAAGATCCGGGTGGTGCAGTCGGTTGCGTTAGGTAGAGGCATCGGAGGCCTCCTTGAGGGCGGCTTTCCCTTTGTCATTGAGGACGTACATCGAGCCATCGACAGGCCCCACCACGACAAAGGGCCGCGTTGCCTTTTGGGTTTCGGCACTGATGGTCAGGCTCGCTTCTGGTCCTGACATCCGGAACTGGTTCCACGTGTCAGGATGACCCGACGCAGGCTTTCCGTTCTTCCTCCATTCCGAAGACGTGATGCGGTAGTCACGGATAAACGTCAGAGCCTTGCGCATGTCGTTGGTGATCTCGCTCACGCCGCCTCTCCTGTCGCGCTAGAAGAAACGGGCGCGAAGTAGACGCCGACGATGTTGTGCTGGCAAAACTCAGCCAAGCAGGTGTCACCAGCCCAGACGCGGACGTAAGGGATGTCAGCGTGCATTCCGCTCTTGGTGCACGCTTCGATGCGGGTAACGCCGTTGCGCCCGACCCTGTATGAACTTTGCACTTCGGGAATGGAGTCGATCTCAATCGAGTCGATCGGCTGCTTTACGGGGTGTTCGAAGTTGCTCATGCCACCAGTCCCATAGCCTGATGGTCGCGACGCTCGTCGTGTAGGCGGTCGGGATCGGGTTCGACCGGAGCCGAAGCTTCCAGATCATCCTTGAAGAGGGACCAAGCACGGCTGTTGCGGACGTAGGCCGGGAAGCGATCCTCGTCGCGGAGCTCGACACCTTTCCGCTCGTCCATGGCATAGAGGTAATGCCGAGCAACTTCCTCGGTGATGTCCTCAGGAGCCGACCACGTTTCGACATTGATTCGACGGATCGTGACGGTGTCGTCGTCGGTCAGTTCGTCCAGGAGGTCGGAGACCGTCAGAGGACGGCCCATCGCCGGCGTTTCGGTGATGACCGATCGCGGACCAAAGATCGGGCTGATCCACTTCGACAGGCAAAGAACGGTTTCGTTCGCCTCGACGATGTGCTTCCGGGTGACTGTGGTTTCGGCTGCGGTCTGCATTGCTGCTCCCCATCGGTTGATGAGGGCAATGTACGCAAATCATACATATGCGTCAATAGGTAATGTATGAAAAACTTACATTAAGGGGAGATGGAAGAATCTTTAACGAACATGGCGAATCGCTCTCGACTCTTTCTCCTCGTTCTGGCTTTTTAGAACGAAAGGAGAACATTGTGGGTCTTGCATTGATGAAAGGACAGCCGCCCCTGAGGCTTCACATCCGCTGCGCGAACTGCCTGCGGGAGTCGTCAAGGGAGCTGGAAGTACCGGCCGGCGTGGATCTGCCAAGCGATGCGCATGAACTGGGCGAGGGCGGTTATCTCAACAACGTGCCGTTCCATTGCGGCCACTGCGACAGCTCCATTGGAAAGCTGTTCGCGATCAGCGGAGGAAACTCAAATGGCTATTGAGAGAGAGGTTCTGGAATTCATCATCGTGCCGCCGTTCGAGCAGCGCGAAGCCGTGGCAGCGGCGAAAGACCGGCTGGCGGATTATCTGGGGCGCACGTTCCCTGGATACAGTTTCAAGATTGGACCGTTCGCTCCGGTAGGAGACGACGAAAACTTCTGCGTCCTGCCGGTCATGAACTTCCTCGGCGATGACGGGAAGAGCTACATGTGTGAGGAGCCGAGGCGCTGGTTCGTGCAGGAAA
>DASUPM010000574.1:0-7702 GCA_036281095.1 Pseudorhizobium sp. | reverse complement strand
TGCCCGAGATAGTTCAGCGTCAAAGCCGGGAACACCAGGACGAACCACGCCCACTGGATCGGTCTGCGGCCGAAATGGCCAAGGTCGGCGTATAGCGCCTCGGCGCCCGTGACGGTCAGGAACACCGCGCCGAGAACGATGACGCCGAGAAACCCCTCCCTGAGCATGAACTGGACGGCATACCACGGATTGAATGCTGCGAGGATACCGAAGTCGTCCGAGATATGGGCGATTCCGGCGAGGCCCATGGAGATGAACCACAGGGCGGTGATCGGCCCGAAGAAGATCGAAACGGCGCCGGTGCCCCTGTGCTGGATGGCGAACAGCCCGAGCAGGATGCCGACCGAGATGGGCAGGATCAGGTTTTCCAGATCCGGCGCGATGAGCTTCAGCCCCTCCACCGCGGATAGGACGGAAAGTGCCGGCGTGATCATGGCGTCGCCCAGGAACAATGCAGCGCCGACGAGGCCGAGGATCATCAGGCCACGGCGATGGGCGCCGTTGCGCTTGGTCAGCAGCGCCAGGAGCGACAGCGTCCCGCCTTCGCCATCGTTGTCCGCCCGCAGCAGGAAGAGCACGTATTTCAGCGTCACAATGATGGTCAGGGCCCAGATCATCAGCGAGATGAGGCCGATGACCTCGATGCGCGTCAGACCGTCATCCGCGATCGGCTTGAGCGCCTCGCGGAAGGCATAGAGCGGGCTCGTTCCGATGTCGCCATAGACGACGCCGATGGAGCCGAGTGCAAGTGTAAACAGGCCAGGGGAAGTTGCAGAAGGCAACTCGCGATCGGAGGCAAGCGTCATAGACATGCCTGGCGCCCGGCGCCAGCCTTTCCAATACAACGATGTTCTGGATTTGGTTACGTGACGGGCCTGAGCGGCATCGTCGTCAAACACGAGGGCGTCATGCAGTCAGCCCTTGTTGAGCTCCGTGAATAGCCGAGTTTCTCCGCCCGAACGCGGGCGTCGCCTACAGGTTCCGCCGGCGCCGCAGGCTCTCGGCCTTGGCGGGAAGAGCCTATAGGCGCCTGCGGCGTCACAATCAAGCTCTGCCCATGGGGTCGGCCAAGCTTCAGTCGAAGACGATTGCAGGGGCGGCGCGAACCTTCCGGCCCCTCACCTGCGCCCAGGCATTGGCGGCTATGTCGCGGTAGATCTTCGCGGCAGCGCCGTCCGGATCGGCCACCACCACCGGCGTGCCGATATCCGACGTCTCCCGTATCTCCATCGTGAGCGGCACCTCGCCCAGGAAAGGCACGCCGATCCGTTCGGCCTCGCTGCGGGCGCCGCCATGGCCGAAGATGTCGTAGCGGGCGCCCGTATCGGGGGCGAGAAAATAGCTCATGTTCTCGATGATGCCGAGCAGCGGCACCTCCACCTTGCCGAACATGGTGATCGCCTTGCGGGCATCGATGAGGGCGAGGTCCTGCGGCGTCGAGACGACGACGGCGCCGGCGAGCGGCACCTGCTGGGCGAGCGTCAACTGCACGTCTCCCGTTCCGGGCGGCATATCGACGACGAGAACATCGAGATCGCCCCAGGCCACTTCGCGGAGCATCTGCAGAAGCGCGGACTGCACCATCGGGCCACGCCAGATCATGGCGGTTTCCTCATCGACCAGAAAGCCCATGGACATGGCTTTCAGGCCATAGTTTTCCATCGGCTTGATGATGCGGTTTTCGATCTGCTGCGGGCGTCCCGAAATCTTCATGAGGCGCGGTATCGAGGGACCGTAGATGTCCGCATCGAGAATGCCGACGCGCAAGCCGTTGGCCTGCAGCGCGAGAGCGAGGTTCACCGCGGTCGTGGACTTGCCGACGCCGCCCTTTCCGGAAGCGACCGCGATGATCGCCTCGACGCCCGGCACCCCTGCCTTGGCTGGCCGGGCCTGCTGCGCATGCGGATGAGCGTGGCCAGGCGGGGGGCTTTTGGGTTGCCCCTGCGGCGGGGCTGCTGGCGCGGCACCCGCCTTGCGGTCTGCGGTCAGGGTGACCAGCGCCCCGCCGACACCCGGTATCGTCTTGACCGTCCGCTCGGCGGCGAGCCGCAGCGGCTCCAGATCCCTGGCCCGATCCGCCGGAACCGTGATGGAGAAATAGACCTTTCCATCGGAGATGAAGATGTCGGAAACCATGCCAAGCGTGACGATGTCATTCTCCAGGTCCGGTCCTCGCACCTTGGCAAGCGTCTCCAGGACCTGTTCCTTTGTCACCTTGGCCATTTGGCACTCCTATCGCTCGGGCGACTTCTCGCGTCGCTCTCTTTCGAGCCTTTATAGGAGTTCTCCGCAGGCTGCCGCAACCTCGATGACGTTGCCGCCCGCCCCTCGCCCAATAAGGGTCGGGACGGGCGGCGATCGCTTTTGTCTGCGTCGTTCTTGCGGACGCATTTCGGTCCCCTCTGGACCCGATCAGGATAAATGCAGGAAGCATGCCAAAGGGCGAAGGCCTTCAGTTCGCTGGTTCACAGCCGCCTGCGTGAGGTCTTGAAGGGTCTTCGACCAAATTTCAGGCAAAAAGGCGGTCTCGCAGCAACCGGCGCGGCTACTTTATCAGCCCGGTCCGCAGCGCCTTCGCCACGGCCTGCGTCCTGTTGACGGTATCCAGCTTCTTCGCGGCCCGGTTGAGGTAGTGATTGACCGTGTGTTCCGAGAGCCCGAGGATTTCGGCGATCTCGGCACTGGTCTTGCCGGCCGCAGTCCAGTTCAGACAATCGATCTCCCGGTCGGTCAGCGTATCGACTATCCTAACGGTAAGGCTCCTGATCCGGCCGAGCATCTCGTAGATGTGCCCGGACAGATAGTTCAATTCCAGCATCTGCTGCAGGTCGAAGACCGTCCCGTCCCCGATCAGCGCTACCGAGCCTCTGAGGCCCGTGGCATCCTGGACCGGAAAATGCGCGCCATGGGTCAGGCCATAGCGACGGAAGATCTCCTCCGACGCCTTGTTGCCCCTTTGCCTGCTGATCTCCGCAATATCGAGAGGGAAGGGCACAGCCGATTCCCGCAACCGCTTTAGCACGGGACTTGAAGAAAGCAGCCCCTCCTTGTCGAAGGCAGAAATCAGATCCGCCGGGAGACTTGTGATGACGGTGCTGGAGGAGAGGGTCATCGAAGTCAAAGGCGGCAGGTTTACCACCATGAACGCCCGCGCCCCATAATCCTCCGTCAACCGCTTCATGAAGCGGAACACGTCGAACTGCGTGTTCAGTCTTGCGATCTCCCGAAGCTTCTCCTCCATCGAGTTTTCCGGGACAGTTCTTTCCAGTGGCGCCATAGGGCTCAATTCTCGCTTTCCCGATCGAGGCGTCCGCCGCAGGCACCTCCAGATGGAATTCCTCTTTGACGGGCAATTTCAGGCTGAATCGAACAGCGAGACCCCGCCACCCCAACCGTTAGATTGCAAAGACTTGGCAGACCTAAGCGGAAAGCTGTTCATTGGCAATTCCTATTCCTGATAGAGAGTCGGCTTATCCAGCCCCGCACCAGATTTGAATTGCCGCCCGCAGGCTTGCTCTCTGCCGCGAGGACCGACAGATTGCCGCAATCTTGATCATCAGGAGCATGCCATGCCGATATCACCCTTCGCCGGAACCGTCCTTTCGTCCGAAACGTGCGAATTGGGCGAAGGCCCAAGTTATGAGCTCGAAACCGACACCCTCTGGTGGTTCGACATACTCGGGAAGACGCTTCACGAGATTCAACTCCAGTCGGGAACCAAGAGGGCCCATACGCTGCCCTTCATGGCCAGCGTCGTGGCACGTATCGACGACGATCGGCAGGCATTGGCGACGGAGGGCGGGATCTTCATTCGCAGCCGCGAAAGCGGCGAACTTTCGCTCTATTGTCAGCTCGAGCCGGGGCTTGTCTCCAACCGATCGAACGACGGACGTGTCCATCCGAGCGGCAGCCTCTGGATCGGCACCATGAGCAAAAGCGGGGAAAACGGCGCGGGCGCCATATATCACGTTGCGAAAGGGCAAGCGACGAAGCTCTTCGGAGATATCAGCATTCCGAACTCCATCTGCTTCTCCCCCGACGGAGCCATCGGCTATTATGTCGATACACGCGTCAACCGCCTGATGCAGGTGCCGCTCGACAAGGCGACCGGCCTGCCCGTGGGGCCTGCCTCCCTCCTCACCGACACCAGCGACCGGCCCGGCGGCATGGATGGCTCCGTCTGCGACGTCGACGGGAACATCTGGAACGCGCGATGGGGCGAAGGCGCCGTCGAATGCTTCTCGCCGAGGGGTGATCTCCTTTCCCGCCATCCCCTGCCTGCCCGCAGAACCACCTGCCCGGTCTTCTACGGAGAGGAGTTTGCCCGGCTGGCGGTCACCTCCGCGTGGGAGGGGCTTGACGCTGCCGAACGGCAGGACGACCCGCGCGCCGGACAGGTGTTCTCTATCAACGTCGATGCCAGGGGAGTTCCAGAGCCCGCGTTTCACCCATAGGCAGGAGCTTCGGCGAAGTGGCAGCGAGAGCTGCGCCTGCCCGGCATCCGCGCAAACCGCATGAAATTGTGCACAAGAGGGGAACCAAGCGGGTTTTTGACCATTGTCTCATCGAATTCGCGCGCCCGCTGCGAGGCTCGCATTCAACGAGAGGAAGGTAGGCTCGATATGACGAAGACACTGACAAAATTCGCGGCTGCGGCCGTTCTGATGGCTTCCACCGCGATTGCTCCGGCTATGGCGCAGACCACGACCCCGGCTGAACCCGCCGCCCCGGCGGCTCCGGCAGATCCTGCCATGACGCCGACGGACGATAGCAGCACCACGGCCCCCGCAGCCGGCTCCACGTCGCCTGACAGCGCTGCCGCTCCCGCAACCGACGCCGGTTCGACCGACAACGCTGCTGCTCCCGCGGACGATGCTTCCACCGACACGGCGGCAGCCTCGGGCAGCTATCTGACGGAGCAGGCGGAAACGCAGATCAGCGCGAACGACTACATCGGGCAGCCGGTTCATAATGCCAATGACGAAAGCATCGGCGACATCAACGACCTGATCCTCGAGGAGAACGGCGGCATCGTCGCAGCCGTGGTCGGCGTCGGCGGCTTCCTGGGCATCGGTGAAAAGGACGTGGCTGTCCCGATGGACAAGATCACGATGACCCGCGATGCGGAAAACAACAACGAAGTCCGGCTCACTACCACCGAAACAGCGGAATCGCTGCAGGCGGCTCCGGAGTTCATGACCATCGAAGACCAGCAGGCAGCAGCCGATTCGGCCGCAACCGACGCCACGACGACGTCGGCCACCGGCACCGGCACCATGCCGCAGGACGGCGCCACTACCCCGTCGACGACTCAGCCCCAGAACTGAGTCTGGAACGAGGGACGCGCTGAGACATCCCGACGAGGCGGCGCTGCGGCGCCGCCTTTTCTCGTTCCGACATCACGCTGCCGGATCAGGAGCGTTCCCTGGCTGCGTCGGAGAAGTGCTTCTGCAGGTACAATTGGGTGGCGGCAGCATCCACGGGCTTGCCGTAATAGTAGCCCTGCCCCATGCCGCATCCGAGATCCTTCAGCTTCTCCGCATCGGCATAGTTCTCGATGCCTTCTGCAACGACTTCCAGATCCAGGCCGTCGCACATGGCGACGATTGCCTTGACTATATGTTCCGATGCGCGGTCGGTGGTGATCTGCGAGACGAAGGCACGGTCGATCTTCACCTTGTCGAAGGTAAAGTCCCGAAGCCGGCCGAGGCTCGACTGTCCCGTGCCGAAGTCGTCCAAGGAGATTCGTACACCCCTTCCCCGCAAATCGGTGATGATACGGTGAGCGGTGTCCGCGGAGGTCATCACCGCCGTCTCGGTGATTTCAAGTTCGACCCTGTGCGGATCGAGGCCCACCCGCGCGAGGGTCGAAAGGATGCTGTCGCTGGTGCCCGGGTCCATCAGCTGAGCCGATGACAGGTTGAACGACAGGAACAGCTCGCGTGGCCAGGACTGTGCCGCCTCCGCCGCCTTTCGAAGCAGCATCTCCGACAGCGCATCGATGAAGCCACGCTCTTCCGCCAGCGGCACGAAGACGGATGGCGAAACGAAACCCAGATCGCTATCGATCCAGCGGGCCAAGGCTTCGAAACCGAGAACCGCGCCGTCGCGCAAGCGGACGATGGGCTGGAAATGCGCATCGACCGCATCGGCGATCACCGCAGTCCGCAGGGCCTGCTCAAGCTGGGTGGCCCGCTTCATCTCCTGAGCGATTTCGCGAGAATAGACCGTGATCTGGCTGCGTCCCCGCCGCTTCGACCGATAGAGCGCGGTCTCGGCGCTCTTCAGCAGTTCCTCGAACTCCTCTCCGGCGAAGGGATAAATCGCAAAGCCGAAGGACGCGGAGAGGCGAACATTGCGATCACCGAGATCGTAGGGTGCCGAGAGAACGTCCTTCATCATCTGGCCGATGCGTTCGGCGCCGGTCCTTTCGAAGACGAGGGGCAGGACGAAGGCAAATTCGTCGCCGTCGTGGCGGGTCACGGTGGCACCGTCCGGCATGCAGGCCTTCAGCCTATGAGCCACCTGGCAGAGAATTTCGTCACCAGCCTCGATGCCGAAAAGATCATTGATGGGCTTGAAGCCATCGAGATTGGCGATGCAGATGGTGAAGGGTGCCGGATCCTGGGACCGCTCGGCCGCCAACAGCCGCACCTTGTCGCGCAACCGGTAACGGTTGCCGAGGCCCGTGAGGGGATCGCTATATGCCATCGCCTGCAGCTCATTCTGGCTGACCTGCGGCAACAGATTGCTCGCCGACATCATGGGAATCCGATACTCAATACAGTTTTCGGGAGAATGGCCGACAAAGATTAACAAATCTCCGCCGGACCGAGTGCCGAAAATGGTGCCGGTTCAGCCGTTTACGGCGACCCCCTGCTGAAGGTGAGGGGCCAGGGCCGCATCCAGCATTTCCGGGCTGATCGGCTTGAGTATCACCTCGTTCATGCCCGACGCGAAGCAGGCCTCCCGATCCCGTTCGAAGGGATGAGGGAGTACGCCAAGAATGGGCGTGATCGCGCTCCCGCCTTCGAGATCGCGGATCCGGCGGCTCGCCTCGAACCCGTTGATCCCCGGAAGCGTAATGTCCATGAGGACCAGGCGGGGCGCATGATCCCGCCACATCGCCACCGCCTCTTCTCCGGTCGCGGCGACTGCGAAGCGATAACCGAGCCCTTCGAGTATCTGCGAGAAGACAATCTTGTTGACCGGATTGTCCTCCGCCACCAGGACGTCCAACCGGTCACTCGACGGGATCGACTTTTCTTCCTCTCGGAGAGCATCCAGCCGCCGCCGGCTGAAGATGTCGGCAATGCGATCCCGCAGGTCATTCTCGAACTGCCAGTGTTCGACCACCACCGTCGGGATTCGGTAACTCGCGCTTAGATCGGTGCAGGAGCCGGACACTTCGGAATCAAGGAGCACCAGATCAATCTCCACGCCTGCGTCTCGCGCGGCCGAGAGGAAGATCTCCAGCTCCCGCGAACCGCCCACTGCCGCCGTGTCGGCGCCCAATGCCGCCAAAGTCTCCATCGCTGCGGCCGCCGCCGCGGAATCTCCCGCAACGATCAATACCTTCCGGCCGGCGATTTCGCGGAGATCGAGCCGCCCGCTTTCCGGCAGGTTTGGACCGCCCGCCTCGTCTGCAGGAGCGCGGCCGGTGCCATTCAGCAGGGCAGAGATATCATCGATCACCGTCACC
>DASUPM010000573.1:0-3281 GCA_036281095.1 Pseudorhizobium sp. | reverse complement strand
CTCCTCGAACTGGCGGAACCGAAGGTACGCGACGGGGTCTGGCATCACACGACGTTTCGGACGGAGCCGCTGAAGCGACTTCAGCGCACGGGCCTTGCCGCCATGGTGACGGTCTACGGCGCCCGAAGCCAGGCGGAGGCGATGATCCAGGGCGTCGTGCGCGCTCATGATCGCGTGACGGGAACGACCTCGGAAGGGGAGCACTACCAGGCGAACGATCCCGTGCTATTGGATTGGGTCCAGGCCACCGCCGGCGTCGGCTTCATGGAAGCCTATCACCGGTACGTCAACCCGCTGTCCGAAGTGGAACGGGAGGCTCTGTTCCGGGAGGCTGTTCCCGCGGCCCGCCTTTACGGCGCAACCGGCGCGCCTGCCTCCCAGGCGGAATGGACGCTGCTGCTCGAGTACATGAGACGCCGCCTGGTACCCTCGCCCGTGATCATCGAGTTCCTCGACATCATGAAGCAGGTCGAAGCCCTCCCCCGGATTGCCAATCCGCTTCAGGTGGCTCTGGTGAAGGCGGCGGTCGAACTTCTTCCGGCATGGGTCAGGACGCGGCTGGCGATTGGCGCCGACTACCGTCTTTCCACTCCCGAAAGGATGGCAGTGACCTTTGCGGCAAAGACCGCGGACAGGCTCCTGCTCAGGTCGTCGCCGCCCGTCCAGGCCTGCCGGCGCCTCGGCCTGCCCGACGACTATCTTTATCGCCGGGCCCGTTGAGTTATTCCTCCGGCTCGGTCGTGAACATCAGCGGGTATCCCGCCTCCTTCGCGAGATCCACCGCCTCCTTGGCCTTCGTTTCGGCAATGTCCTTGGCGCAGACGACGACGACGGCTGTGCCCATCCGGTGGGCCGTCAGCATCACGCGGTAGCCTGTTTCTTCAGCCATCCGGAAGACGGCCTTGAGAACCATCACCACGAAGTCGCGCGGCGTGAAATCGTCGTTGACGAGGATAACCTTGTAGAGCTTCGGGCGCTCCAGCTTCGGCTTCGTCGTCGCTTTCGGCAGGAGAACGGTATCGTCCTTCGTCGGCATCAGCGCCTCGCGGTGACGTCGGGAACCCATGAATTATCGCATTCGGCCGGCCGCCGATCAACCCGTCGCAGGACGGTCTGCCCTTGACCCCTCCGGCCGATTATCCCATAGCCAAGGCAACAATCGTCCAGCAACGGGTATTTCGACCGATGGGTTTCAAATGCGGCATCGTGGGCCTGCCGAATGTCGGCAAGTCGACGCTCTTCAATGCTCTGACCAAGACAGCGGCCGCGCAGGCGGCCAACTATCCCTTCTGCACCATCGAGCCGAATACCGGCGAAGTGGCGGTTCCGGATCCCCGGATGCAGAAGCTCGCCTCCATCGCAGGGTCGAAGGAAATCATCCCGACGCGGATTTCGTTCGTCGATATCGCAGGCCTGGTGCGCGGTGCGTCCAAGGGCGAAGGGCTCGGCAACAAGTTCCTCGCCAACATTCGCGAGGTGGATGCCGTCGTCCACGTGCTGCGCTGTTTCGAGGACGATGACATTACCCATGTCGAAGGCCGCATCGATCCGGTCGGCGACGCCGAGACGATCGAGACCGAGCTGATGCTCGCCGATCTCGAAAGCCTCGAGCGCCGCGTCGAGCAGACCCGCAAGCGGGCCACCGGCAAGGACAAGGAATCGCTCGCGCAGCTGCCGGTCATGGAAGCCGTCATCAAGCTGCTTCAGGACGGCAAGCCGGCCCGTCTCCTCCTCCAGACGCTGAGCCCCGAGGAGATCGCGATCCTGAAGGGCCTGAACCTTCTGACCTCGCACCCGGTGCTCTATGTCTGCAACGTCGCCGAAGGTGACGCCGTCGACGGCAACGAGCACACCAGGGCCGTTGCCGAAATGGCGAAGGCGCAGGGTGCGGAATGCGTCATCATCTCCGCCGCGATCGAAGCCGAGGTGGCGCAGCTTCCGGAAGAGGAAGCCACGGAGTTTCTCTCGGCCCTCGGGCTTGAAGAAGCCGGCCTCGACCGCCTCATCCGCGCCGGTTACCACCTGCTCGACCTGATCACCTATTTCACCGTCGGCCCCAAGGAAACCCGCGCCTGGACGATCGTCCGGGGCACCAAGGCCCCGCAGGCTGCCGGCGTCATCCACACGGATTTCGAGCGGGGCTTCATCCGGGCCTTCACCATCGGCTACGACGACTATATCGCCTACAGGGGTGAAGTCGGCGCCAAGGAAGCCGGCAAGGGTCGCGACGAAGGCAAGGAATACGTCGTTCACGACGGCGACGTGATCCACTTCCGCTTCAACACCTGAACGGCGGCAGGCCCATTCGATGCACGAACCCGACTACTTCTTCGAGGATTTCACACCCGGACGGAGCTTTCCGCTTTCGGAGCGGCTGGTAACGGCCGAGGAGATCGTGGAATTCGCGGCCGAGTTCGATCCGCAGCCCATGCATCTCTCCGAAGAGGCAGGGCGGGCGAGCATTCTCGGCGGTCTTTCGGCCTCGGGCTGGCATACGGGCAGCCTCTTCATGCGCATGATGTTCGACGGCTGGCTGTCGAAGTCTGCCTCCGAGGGCTCGCCGGGCATCGAATTCATGGAGTGGAAGAAGCCGGTCCTTGCCGGCGACACGCTTTCGGGCCGCTCCACGGTCGTCGCCTCCCGCGTGCTGAAATCCCGGCCGGGCATCGGCATCGTGACCTTTCTCCATGAGGTGGAGAACCAGAAGGGCCAACTGGTCATGAAGGGCGAGAACCCGATCATGATCCGCCTCCGTTCCCCGCAGGAGACAGGCGCATGAGGCTGATCGAACTCTCCCCGCCGGGAAAGAAGGTGATCACCGGGACCCTGGTCTTTACCGCGGAGGACATTATCCGCTTCGCCCGGAAGTTCGACCCGCAGCCGTTTCACGTCGATGCGGAGGCGGCGAAGGATTACGTCTTCGGCGGGCTCTGCGCGTCCGGCTGGCACACATGCGCGGGCTGGATGAAGACCTACGTAGCCTACTGGACCGCGGAGGTGGCACGGCTTGAACGGGAAGGCATTGTGCCCCCGAGGCTCGGCCCTTCGGCAGGGTTCAGGAAGCTGCAATGGCTGAAGCCGGTCTATGCCGGAGACAGCATCACCTATTCGGTGGAACTCGTGGCAAGCCGCCCGCTGACCTCACGCACCGGCACCTGGATCAACATGACCGTCAATGACGGCGTGAACCAGCACGGCGAGGTCGTGATGCGCTACGAGGGAACGGTCCTCGAGTTCGAATAAACCATTCCTCCGCCTCAGTGGCCGGAGAATTCCATCAG
>DASUPM010000572.1:0-7571 GCA_036281095.1 Pseudorhizobium sp. | reverse complement strand
GCGCATATTGCATGGAGATCAACCCGACGGGGTTCATTGTCTATCCTCTTCATTCGATTCAGCCCTTCACCGCGCCCTGGGTCAGCCCGCCGATGAGTCGGCGCTGCACGAGAAGGAAAAGGATGGTGGCCGGCATGGCGCCGACGACGGCGCCCGCGGCAAGCAGACCCCATTCGATCTGGTATTCGCCGATCAGCGTCTGGATCGCGACCGTAACGGGGCGGACATTCCTGCCGCCGAGTGTCAGCGCGTAGAGATACTCGTTCCAGGCCGTGATGAAGATGTAGATGCCGGTGGAGATGATGCCCGGCATCATGAGCGGCAGCACGACCCGGCGCAGCGCCGTCAGCCGCGAGCAGCCGTCGATCATCGCCGCCTCGTCGAGGCTCTTCGGGATCGCGCCGACATAGCTCGTCAACATCCAGACGGCGAAGGGAATGGCAACCGTGGCATTGGCGAGGATCAGGCCGAAATGGGTGTCGAGAATGCCGGCCTTCCGCATCAGCACGAAGAGCGGCAGGATGAGGAGCACGATCGGGAACATGTTGATGAGCAGGAACTGCAACATCAGAAGCTTCCGGCCCGCAAAGCGGAAACGCGAGAAAGCATAGGCCGCCGTGACCGCGACGGCAAGGCCGAGTACCACCGTACCGCAGGCGATGATCAGGCTGTCGAGCATGTTGTCGAGGAAGGAGGTCTGCTGGAGCAGGCGCACGTAGTTGTCGAGGCTCCAGCCGGCAGGCGAGACTGAAACGCCGGTAGCGTTCAGCGCCTCCGTGGGCGTCAGCGAAGTCAGCACCATCCAGGCGAAGGGCCCCATGGCGAAGATCACGATCAAGAGCACCGGCAGGTCGGTGGTGAGGATACGGCGAAACGTGGAGGGCTTGTTCATCGTTCCACCTCCCGCATGGAACGGGCAAGATAGACGGCGACGACCGCGCCGAGCAGGATCGTGAAAGTCACGGCGATCGTCGTTCCGTAGCCGAAATCGAGGTTCTGGCGGGCGCGGACGAAGGCGTAGAGCGGCAGGGTATGGGTTGCATAGCCCGGCCCGCCGCCGGTCATGACGAAGATGACGTCCATCGAATTGGCGACCCAGATGACGCGAAGCAGTCCCGCCGTCGCCAGCACCGGAGCGATGCCGGGCAGCGTGATGTGTACGAACTGCCGCCATGCGGAGGCGCCGTCGATGGACGCGGCCTCGTAATGGCTGCGTGGAATTCCCTGGAGACCGGCAAGGATCATGACGGCGAAGAAGGGAAAGCCCTGCCAGGTGAGCGTCGCTATGATCGCATAGAGCGCAAGGTCAGGATCGGCGAGCCACGGCACGGCCGACTGCACGACCGAAAGGTAGATGAGGATGTCGTTGAGAACGCCCGTATTGGGATCATAGATCCAGCGCCACATCAGGGCGATCACCACGCTCGGCAAGGCCCACGGAATGATGATGAGAGCGCGCGCCAGTCCCCGCCAGGGGAATTCCCGGTTGAGCAGCAGCGCGGTCAGCAGGCCGAGCCCCATCTGGAGCGGCACCGTGAAACCGATCCAGATGGCGGTATTGCCGAGTGCAGTCCAGAAGACTGGATCGGCGAACAGCTTCATGTAGTTGCCGAACCCGACAAAGCGGCTGGCATTCGGCTTCCAAAGGACGAGATCGTAGAAGCTGGTGAAGATCGCCTGGGCCATGGGAAAGAAGACGATGAACAGCGTAACGAATACGGCCGGCGCCAGCAGCATGTAGGGCATCAACCGCACGCTCCAGGGCGTCGGAATGGCGGTCATCGTCGGAGATGGAGCGGTTGTCGCGGTCATGCGGTCGTTCCCGGCCGTTGGCATTCGGAAGATCCCATCCGCCCTGATATTCGGGCGGGGCGGATGGGAGGGTAGGAGCGGGCGCAGACGGCTCGCTCCTAGGGTTACTGCTGCGCGAAAAGCGCCTCCAACTGCTGCATCATCTGCTCGGAAGTGATCTGGCCGGTCAGCGCCTGCTGCATCGCGGTCTGCCAGGCCGTATTGACGAACTCCGACGTCGCCGTGTTCTGCGGCAGCACATGGGCGAACGGCAGCGACTGAACGGTCGCGTCCACGAAACGGCGCTCATGCAGCGTCCAATTCTCTGAGCCGCTCTTCGTCACCGTCATCTGGCCGGTTGCCTTGTTGAAGGCCACGTTGTTTTCACCCTCGGCGAGGAAGGATATCCACTTCCACGCCGCGTCCTTCACCTCCGACGATGTGAAGATAGCCAAGGATTCGTCGCCGTAGGACGTCCAGCGCCCGCCACCGCATTCCGGCACCGGCACGGCGGAAACCTTGTCGCCGAGCGCCTTGACCATGTCGTTGGAAGAGCCGATGTGATGGATCGTCATCGCAGTGGTGCCGTTCTTGAAGGCGCCGGTGATCTCCTGGAAGCCATCGTTCGGCGCCGACGGCGGAATGACCTTGTCCTTCTGGAAGAGATCGATCAGCCATTGGTTGGCAGCAATCGCCTCCGGCGTCGTAAGTCCACCGGGCTCGAGCTTGGCGCCCTGCGAGAGCACGAACGCGCCCCACTGGTCCCAGCCGCCCTTCCCGCCGCGCAGGCCGAAACCGTAGGTTTCCGGCGCCTTGGTGAGCTTTATTGCCGCGTCGCGGAACTCTTCGCAGGTCGCAGGCGGCTTCAGGCCCGCCTGCTCGAAGAGGTCGGCGCGATAATAGAGATAAAGCACGACATACTGGATCGGCAGATAATACTGCTGGCCGTCCGGACCCTTGTTGAGTTCCAGCAGGTTGTCGAGCAGATCCGCCTTGCCGGGCCAGGCATCGATGCGCTCGCCGATCGGCTCCAGCGCGCCCATTTCGGCAAGACGTGGCTGCGCAAACAGCTTCACCATCGCAGCGTCCGGGGCATTGCCCCCGACGAGCGCGGTGTAGAGATTATCGTAATAGCTGTTCCAGGGAACGTTTTCCGCCTCGATCTCGATGCCGGGATTGGCGGCCTCGAACTTGGCGACCAGATCATCCATCGGATTTTCCGGATTGTCGAAGTGGTACCAGAAGCGGACGGTTTCCGCCGATGCCGTGCCTGCGAGAAGCGACGTCGCAAGCGCGGCGCCGATTGCCAGTTTCTTCCAGTTTTTCATTGTCTCCTCCTCTGAAAACCGAAGTCAGTTGCCTGCAGCCATTCGTCTTGCCGCCGCCCCCGCGGCCGCCAGCGCCTCCCGCGCGGCAGCCAGATCGAGGGTATTCTGCAGAAATCCGTGCGTAACACCCGGCACGACCGTCAGCGTCTCGACGCGTCCTAGGCTCTTGAGGCGCTGATGCAGCATGATGCTGTCGGAAAGCAGCGGGTCGACACCCGCAGCCATGAGATAAAGCGACGGGAGGGCCTTCAAGGCCTCGTCCGAGGCCACAAGCGGACAGGCCAAAGGGTCGTCCGACAGGTCGCGGTCGCCGACATACCAGTGCCAGTAGCGCTGCATCTTCGCAGTCGTCAGGCCTGGGCCATTCTCGAAATCGCGGTAGGAGTCCGTGCGGAAATCGCCGGCATAGGTTCCGTAGAAAAGCAGCGCGCCGGCCGCAGGAACCCGCCCCGCCGATTGCTCGTGAAGCATCGCCGCGAGTGCCAGATTGGCGCCGGCCGAATCACCGGAAAGGATGATTGCGCCCTCCGTCACGCCGAAGGATCGGGCAGCAGCAAAGACGTGTCGCGTCGTTGCGATGATGTCTCTCAACCCCGCGGGATACGGATGCTCCGGCGAAAGCCGGTAGTCCGGCAGCAGCACCGGCAGGCCGCACTCCAAGGCAAGAACACGTGCACAGCGCTCGTGCGTCTCCGGGCTGCAAAAGGCAAAGCCGCCCCCGTGCACGAAGACGACGGCGCCCGAACCATGGCCCGGCGGGACGAGGATCTTGACGCGCACGCGCGCCGATCCAAGACCCGCATCGGCGTCAACCCACGCTTCCCCGACGGTTGCCATTGCGGGCATGTCGATGTTCCAGCGGCGGTTGTTTTCCTCCGAAAGCGCTCGGCCCTCCGCCGGCGGCAGCGTCGTCGGATCGGGCTGCGGCCCCGTATCGGCGGCAACGCGGGCAAGCAACTCCGCCATTTCCGAGGAAAGCCGCGACATGTCGGGCAACGCAGTCATTGGCGCGCATCCGGAAAGACGTCGGGACCGATGTCGACTCTGGTCGCGATGTGATGGCGAAGCGCCGCGGTCGCATTTTCCACGTTCCCGCTCTCGACCGCCTCGATGATCGAGCCATGGCGCTGGGCGGTCGCCACAAGGTCACGCGGGGTGGTGCTGCGCGAAATCTTGAAGCGGTGATTGTGCACCAGACAGCGATGCAGGATCGGGTCAAGCGCGGGAAGCTGAGCGTCGAGGAAAATGCGGCGATGGAAGTCGCGGTCAAGGGAGGCGAGTTCGAGTTCGTCGCCGGCGGCTGCCGCATCAAGCATTTTCGAAAAGAGCGCCTTGAGGTCGGAGACGAGCGTGCGGCTCGGCCTCTGCAGCGCCCGAAGGATGCCATTGCATTCGATCTGTTGGCGGACCCGAAACATCTCGACCGCCTCGGCTTCCGTGCAGTCGGAAACCTGCGTGCCGCGATGCCCCTGCCGGCGCACCAGCCCCTCCTCCTGCAGTTGGAGCAACGCCTCGCGCACCGTGCCCTGGCTACAGGAAAAATGCGCAGCCAGATCGAGTTCCGTCAGGGCAGCTCCGGCCGGAAGAACCCCGAGCATGATATCGCGCTTGAGGACATTGAATGCGGCCGCTGACTTCGGTGGCTTGGCTGGGCCTCGGGCATTCAACGGTGCAGAAAAATAGTTCATAGGCCCGCTCGTGAGTTGCCAATCGTGTCGCTTACCATTATTGATATTGATATCGATAATGAAGGTCAAGATGGGAATTGACCTTCTGGAGGAGAAACCATGACGCCAATCGCCTTGAGGCAGATCCGGAAAACCTATGGCTCCCTTCAGGTCATCCACGATATCGACATCGACATCGCAAGCGGGGAATTCCTGGTTCTTGTCGGCCCCTCCGGCTGCGGAAAGTCAACTCTCCTGCGCATGATCGCCGGGCTCGAGGAGATTTCCGGCGGCATTCTCGACATCGGCGGCAAGGTGGTAAACGCCCTGCCTCCATCGGACCGCGACATCGCCATGGTCTTCCAGGACTACGCCCTCTACCCCCATATGAGCGTGCGCGAGAACATGGCGTTCGGCCTCAAGATGCGGGGAACAGACGAAGCGACGATCGACCGCCGTGTTGCACAAGCCGCCGAAATCCTTCAGATTCAACCATTTTTCGACCGCCGGCCTGCCCAGCTATCTGGAGGCCAGCGCCAGCGGGTCGCCATGGGCCGCGCCATAGTAAGGGAGCCTTCCGCTTTCCTTTTCGACGAACCGCTATCAAACCTCGATGCAGCGCTGCGGGTTGAAATGCGGCTGGAGATCGCGAAACTCCATAAGCGAATGAGGGCGACCACGGTCTATGTCACGCACGACCAGGTCGAGGCGATGACGCTCGCGGATCGAATTGTGGTTCTGAATGCCGGCCGCGTTGAACAGGTCGGTCCGCCGCTGGAACTGTACCGCCGTCCTGCCAGTCTCTTCGTCGCACGCTTCATCGGCAGCCCGACAATGAATACCATCTCCGCGAGCCTCGTCACCCACGGCGACAAGGCCGCAGTTCGACTGAAGGACCGCACAATCATGCTCGGGACCGAGGCCGTACCAGAATTGCGAGCCGGGGTCGCAACCGTTGGAATCCGACCGGAAGATCTGGTCGTCTGCGCTCCAGAAGAAGCGTGGTTCGGCGGGAAACTTGCTGTGGCTGAGCAATTGGGCAGCCAGACTTACGGCTATCTGGAAACCGGCGACGCGCGTATGCTGACGGTGGAGTTTCCTCGTGGGACCACCATCAGCGTTGGCGATCAAATCCACGTGCGCCCAAACCAAAGCGCTCTTCATGTATTCGACGCGTCTTCCGGTCGAAGGTTGAATTGACAAGTACTGCACAGGCGAGCTCAGAAAGAGGAGGTAGAGCCGTCGTCGGGCCCAAAGCTTAGCGCATCGGAAAACTGAGACGATGGCCTGCTGCTGGGGTGCCGGATGGCCGTCGCAAGACCGACAGCAGACTGTCCGGTGCCAGTCTACCTAACGCACCGTATACGCTCAAAATGCGGGTGCATATACCATTGGGCGTTGGATGGGCGAAGGCGGGTACTGTGCATCCGGCGGTCAATCTGACGAGACATGCCGCGCTATGTCAGATGTTGTTTCTATTGAACAATAATCCGCCATGTGAACGTTCAATGTCAATCGCGCTTGCTATTGCGGAAGAACGGGTAGCAGATACGTCACATAGTCGCGCGGGAGGAACACGCGCCTCCAAGAGAGCCTGTGGAAGACATGAGCCTCATTGCACCCATTATAGTTCTAGCGGGACATATCGCACTGCTTCTTTGGGGTACCCGGATGGTCCAGACGGGGATCCAGCGGGCGTTCGGGCCTCGTCTGAGATCGTTCTTGGGACGTGCCTTGAGCAACCGGTTCAAGGCGTTCCTAGCTGGAATGGGTGTCACCGCCGCATTGCAAAGCAGCACGGCGACAGGTCTCATGGCTTCAGGATTTGCGGCCGGAGGCCTGGTGGATCTCATACCCGCGCTTGCGGTGATGCTGGGTGCCAACATCGGCAGCACCCTGATCGTTCAGGTTCTGTCGTTCAATGTAGCCGCGGCGTCACCGGTTTTGATCCTGATCGGCGTAGTACTGTTCAGGCGCGCGCCCAGCCCTCAACTCCACGATCTCGGTCGCGTATTCATCGGCATCGGCTTCATGCTTCTTGCCCTGCACCAACTACTCGATCTGCTGTCCCTCTATGCGGATACCAAGGCTTTTGAACTGGTCCTTTCCGCCATTTCGACAGTACCCATACTGAGTCTCCTGCTGGCGGCGGGTCTGACGTGGGCCGCCCATTCAAGCGTTGCCGTCGTGCTGCTCATCATGTCGCTCGCAAGCAAAGGCCTTCTCGATCCAGCCCAGGCGTTTGCGTTGACCCTCGGAGCGAACTTGGGAACCGCAATCAATCCCGTCGTCGAGGGGCAGTCGAACGGTGATCCATCCTCGAAGCGCGTCCCGGTCGGGAACCTGCTCATGCGCGCTGCCGGCGTCGCCGTCGCGTTCACACTGCTTTCTCCGATCACCGAGCTGATGACGATGATGGGCGGCAACGGCGCTCGTAGCGTTGCCAACTTTCATACTGCCTTCAATGTGGTGGTTGCGATCATCTTCCTTCCTTTCCTAAAGCCCTTCAGCGACCTGCTCGTGAAGATCATGCCGAAGATCGTGGATGAAACCGATCCGGCACACCCGCGTTATCTCGATCCCTCTGCCAAGGAGACGCCGGTCGTTGCATTGCAGGCGGCCTCACGCGAGGTGCTGCGGCTCGTGGACGCCTTGGCGGAGATGCTGGAGGGCACAAAGGCCGCCTTGAGCAGCACCGATCGGCGCAACCTGTCCGAGTTGCGGCGGAAGGACAACATCCTGGACAGTCTCAACACGGCGATCAAACGGTATCTAACCTCGATCG
>DASUPM010000571.1:0-2588 GCA_036281095.1 Pseudorhizobium sp. | reverse complement strand
TCGCCCAGTCTTTGCCCGACGGTGCCGGCGAAATCGATCATCGGCCTGAACTGATCTGCCGCCCCTTCCTCTTCGTCACCCGTCACAAGAACCTCGTCCAACCCGCGGCGGAGGTTCGTGAGCATCCATGTCCACGCATCGCCCTGGTTGCGGATGGCTCCCTGCACGAGGATCAGGGTGTAACGGCTTCCGTCCGGAGCGGTACGCGCGACCTCGCCGAAAAGAGGAGCGGTATTTCCGTAGCCCACCTTCGTCAGGTAGCGCGTCATCTCGACTTCCGGATGCACGCCGGGAAAGACTTTCCGGATCAGCTTGACCATCGCCTTGTCGCCGATGATGAGCGAGCTGTTGGATTGCTCCGCAGAGAGCCAGTGAACCGGCAGTTCGTCCGTCATGCTCGTGCAGTCGAGCTGGTCGGTTCCGATGAAATGCAGGGTTCCGGCTCGCCCGGAAATTTCGGAGCGTTCGCAGAGCGCACGGATGACGGCGCGGGCCATGGTCTCCAGCGCGAAGGCATCGGTGAGGAAGCCCACGCGGCGGCCCTGCCGGATACGTGCCAGCGCCAGTTGCTGGGCGAGAATCGGCGGCTGCGTCTCGTCCCATGCCGGCGCGAGCGGCAGAAGGTAGGTTTCGGTTCTGTCTTCCAATTCCGCTTCCAGTTCGCCGAGCAGCACGTTCCCGGCGAAGGGAAGGGGCGTTGCGGCAACGATGCTGGCGCTCTTCAGCCTTTCGCCCTTGGCACCGAACCAGCGGCGTTTCGACAGGTAGGCCGGGAGGATATCCCGGGACATGGTGACCGAAAGCCTTGGTTCCTCGACCAGTTCATGAAGGTCCCGGCGGACGACCATCGTGACGAAATCCGGCAACTGCTCCGGCGGCTCCGTCCGCCAGGCCGGACCATCGGCCTCCGCGACCAGCTGGAACCAGAAGAAGCCGTAGGGGGGCATGGTGAGCATGTATGTGAGCTGGCCGATCGGCGGAAAAGGCGACATCCCGGTCAGTTCGATCGGCACGTGCCCCTGGAATTCGGCGAGGTCGAGTTCTACCGCCTGAGGCAGGCGCGAAAGATTGGCGACGCAAAGGATGGTTTCGCCTTCATATTCCCGAAGATAGGCAAGGATCTTGCGGTTGCCGGGAGCGATAAAACGCAGGTTGCCGCGGCCGAAGGCCATGTGCTTGCCCCGGAGGGACAGCATGCGCCGCGTCCAGTTGAGCAGGGAATGCGCGTCGGCCGCCTGGGCCTCGACATTGAGCGCTTCGTAGCCATAGAGCGGGTTCATGATCGGCGGCAGCACGAGGCGTGCCGGATCGGCCTTGGAGAACCCGCCGTTGCGGTCCGGAGACCATTGCATCGGCGTGCGGACGCCATCCCGGTCGCCGAGATAGATGTTGTCGCCCATGCCCAGTTCGTCGCCATAGTAGATGACCGGCGTGCCGGGCATGGAGAGGAGGAGCGCGTTCATCAGCTCGATGCGCCGGCGGTCGCGCTCCATCAGGGGCGCCAGGCGCCGACGGATGCCGAGGTTGATCCGCGCGCGGCTATCGGCGGCATAGGTGCTCCACAGATAGTCCCGTTCCTCGTCCGTCACCATTTCGAGGGTCAGCTCGTCGTGGTTGCGCAGGAAAATGGCCCACTGGCAGTTCTCGGGGATTTCGGGGGTCTGCCGCATGATGTCGGTGATCGGAAAGCGATCCTCCTTGGCGATGGCCATGTACATGCGCGGCATCAGCGGGAAGTGGAACGCCATGTGGCATTCGTCGCCGTCTCCGAAATAGTCACGCGTGTCTTCCGGCCACTGGTTCGCTTCCGCCAGCAGCATCTTCCCGGGATGCGTCTCCTCGAGGGCAGCGCGGATACGCTTCAGGATCTCGTGCGTCTCCGGCAGGTTCTCGTTGATCGTGCCTTCACGTTCGACGAGGTATGGAATGGCGTCGAGGCGGAAGCCGTCGATCCCCGTTTCCAGCCAGAAGCGCATGACCTCCAGCAGCTCGTCCAAGACGCGCGGGTTGTCGAAATTCAGGTCCGGCTGGTGCGAATAGAATCGGTGCCAGTAATAGGCGCCGGCGACGGGGTCCCAGGTCCAGTTCGACTTTTCGGTATCGATGAAGATGATCCGGGTCTCGGGGAATTTCTGATCGGTATCGGACCAGACATAGAAGTCGCGCTCGGGCGAGCCGGGGGGCGCATGGCGCGCGCGCTGGAACCATGGATGCTGATCGGAGGTGTGGTTGATGACCAGTTCGATGATCACCCTGAGGCCACGTTCATGGGCGGCATCCACGAAGGCCCTGAACTCGTCGACCGTGCCGTAGTCGGGGCTGACGTCGCCGTAGTCCGCTATGTCATAGCCGTCGTCGCGGCGGGGCGAAGGGAAGAAGGGAAGCAGCCAGATGGCGGTGGCGCCCAGTGCGGCGACGTGATCTAG
The DNA here is from genome assembly GCA_036281095.1 of Pseudorhizobium sp. Taxonomy (GTDB): domain Bacteria; phylum Pseudomonadota; class Alphaproteobacteria; order Rhizobiales; family Rhizobiaceae; genus Neorhizobium. The sequence goes on along the minus strand of DASUPM010000571.1, from coordinate 162 downwards.
CTTCTCGTGCAGGCCCTTGAAGTCGCCGATCCCGTCGCCGTTGGCGTCGAAGAACGACTTCACGTGCAACTGGTAGATGATCGCATCCTTATACCATAGCGGATCGACGACCGTCTGGCCCTGCGCCTGCAAGGTATCCATGCATTTCCTCCCTTATCTCAC
>DASUPM010000570.1:0-3306 GCA_036281095.1 Pseudorhizobium sp. | reverse complement strand
GAGTTGATCAACAACTTCCCGACCGGCCGCACCCTTCATCTGTACATCAACCCGGCGGACCGAAAGGTGCACCCTGACGCCCTCGCCGTGCATGGCATCACGGACGAGTTCCTGAAGGACAAGCCGAGCTTCGCCGAGGTTGTCTCAGAGATTATCGAATTCTTCGACGGTGCGAAGTGGATCGCACATAACGCGACGTTCGACATGGGTTTCATCAACGCCGAGTTCGAACGTCTGGGGCTTCCGCCGGTCCCCTCTGACAGGGTCCTCGACACGCTTGCCATGGCGCGCCGCAAGCACCCCATGGGTCCGAACTCGCTTGATGCCCTCTGCCGGCGTTACGGGATCGATAATGCGCACCGCACCAAGCACGGGGCGCTGCTCGATTCCGAACTGCTGGCAGAAGTCTATATCGAGATGACAGGCGGCCGGCAGGCGGCGCTCGGACTGGTGGGTGTCGAAGCCTCCACCACGGTCATCGAAATCGATGAACAGGTCGTCGGGCTGACTCGCCGGCCTCGTCCTTTGCCGGAGCGCCTGACGGATGGCGAAAAGCAGGCCCATGCGGCTCTTGTCGCCAAGCTCGGCGAGAAGGCGGTGTGGAACCGCTATCATGAAAAAAGCCCGGAGGCTCAGATCCGGGCTTCCTGAATTCAGTAAAGCGGAATGGCTCAGCTGTTGAGCGCCTGAACCTTCGCCTTGGCCTGTTCCTGCGCCATGCGCTGGGAGAACATCTGCGCAAAATCGATCGGATCGATCATCAGTGGCGGGAAGCCGCCGTTTCGAGTGACGTCCGCCACGATCTGCCGTGCGAACGGGAAGAGAAGACGCGGGCATTCGATGAAGAGAACCGGCAGCATGTGCTCCTGCGGGAAGCCGGTCACGCGGAAGATGCCGCCATAAACGAGTTCTGCAGCGAAGACGATCTTGTCTGCGTCCTTCGCCTCGACATTGAGCGAGAGAACGACGTCGAAATCGGTTTCCGAGAGCGGATTGGCGTTGACGTTCACGTTGATGTTGATCGCCGGCGCCTTGTCACGGGCCTGCAGCGAACGCGGCGCGCCGGGGTTCTCGAAGGAAAGATCCTTCGTGTACTGCGCAAGGATGTTGAGCGAGGGGCTCGCTGCACCCTGTTTTGTTTCGTCAGCCATGGGTTGTCCTCGAGAAAGATGCGGTCAATGCGGCGTCTAACATTTCGTCCCGGGCCTTACAACCCTGGCGGCCCGGGCCGGGTTATCCCTGCCGTCCCCCTCGATCCGTCCAGGGCGAGGACGGATTGGGATCGCGCTGGAAGTCGGAATCGTCCAGATCGAGCACCCGGTCCTTTCGCGCATCGGGGTCAAAGCCTGCATCATGGCCACGGCTCCGGCCGTAGGTGGTGGAGGTGACGATTACCCGCCTGCCGATCGCCGACCATAGCCATCGGCGTACCGTCGGAATGAAGAGCATGAGACCGACGACATCCGTGATAAAGCCCGGAATAAGCAACAGCAGGGCTGCGACGACGATCATGGCGCCGTGCACCATGGCTTCTCCGGGGTCGCGTCCATGTCGCCCCTCCTGCGAAAGCTGGCGCAGTATCTGCAGGCCCTGTGTTCTCAGGAGCAGCACACCGGCAATGCCCGTGAGGATAACCAGGCCGAGGGTGCTCCAGACGCCGATCGCCTTGCCGACGATGACGAAGCCGGCAATTTCTGCGAGCGGCATCAGGAGGAAGGCGATGGGAAGCCAGGAGGCGCGCATTAAGGTGTACCCGTGGAGGAAGGCCTTGCGCCTTCGCTATTTGAATGATGTCACGTTGCGGACTATATGAGAACTCGAAGCAACGATTTAAACGGCATTGCGGGCAAAGATGGGATCCAACGACTTCATTACTCTGTTTTTTCTTGTCGCCGCGGTGCTGATCTTTCTGCAGTTGCGAAGCGTGCTGGGGCGTCGGACCGGCAACGAGAAGCCGCCTGTCGATTCGTATAGCGCCCGCGAGGCGGCCAGGGCACCGACAAGCGATGACGGCAAGGTCGTCACTCTTCCGCGACGGGAAGTGACGGACGAGGACAGGTTCGCGGAGATCGACAGTGTCGCAAAGCCGGGAACTCCGCTCAACGAGTCCCTGCGGGAACTGCTGAAGGTCGATTCTTCCTTCCAGCCGAGGGACTTTCTGAACGGCGCGCGGATGGCCTACGAGATGATCGTCATGGCGTTCGCCGACGGTGATCGGAAAACGCTCAAGAACCTGCTTTCCAAGGAAGTCTACGAGGGCTTCGATGCCGCCATCTCCGAGCGTGAAGCTCGCGGAGAGGTGGTGAAGTCGACGTTCGTCGGTATTGAAAAGGCTGATATCATCCAGGCCAGCGCCAACGGCACGGAGGAGCAGGTGACGGTCAAGATCGTCAGCCAGCTGATCTCGGCGACCTTCGACAAGGCCGGCGCAGTGGTCGAGGGCGATCAGGAAAGCGTCGCTGACGTCACCGACATCTGGACCTTCGCGCGCGATGCCAGATCTCGGGACCCGAACTGGAAGCTTGTCGCAACCGAATCTGAGCAATGACCGAGCTACCATCCGATTTCTCGCTCCGGCGGATTGATTTCCAGCATCTGCCGGGCTGGAACGAGGATGATCCGGGGCAGGTTTTCCCGGCGATGAAGAGCTGCCTCGAACATATCACGACCATGAAGCCCTACCGGACCGGGCGCCTTGGACTGAGGTCGGAAGACATCGTCCCTGTCTACGAGGCGGCGCCGGACCGGCCTTTCGACCGCCCGGAAGAGGCGAGGGCGTTCTTCGAACAGCATTTCCAGCCATTCCGGATCCATAGGCACGACGGTGCTTCGGGACTTGTCACCGGATTTTACGAACCGGATGTCGCAGTCTCTCCCACGCCGTCTGAGGTCTGGGCCTACCCGTTCTATCGGCGGCCCGGGGATCTTGTGGATCTGAATGATGGGAATCGTCCTGCGGAGATGGACCCCTCGTATGTGTTCGGGCGGCTGAACGACGGCCGCATCGGAGAATATCCCGACCGCAAGGAGATTGATCGGGGCTATCTCGTCGGGCGCGGTCTGGAAATCGCCTGGGCTCGCTCCAAGGTCGATGTCTTCTTTGCGCATGTCCAAGGTGCTGCTCGGTTGCTTTTTCCGGATGGCGCCACCACTCGCATCACTTATGCTGCAAAGGCGGGGCATCCGTTCTCAGCCATTGGCAGGCTGTTGATCGATCGAGGCGAACTCGATCCGGCAACGGTCTCCATGCAGTCCATCCGCCAATGGCTGGCTTGTAATCCGGCCAGGGCCGGCGAGATTCTCTGG
>DASUPM010000569.1:0-4160 GCA_036281095.1 Pseudorhizobium sp. | reverse complement strand
CGCCGTTCATCGCGCGAGCGGTGATTGCCGCCACCTTGTCCTTGAGGCCGACGACGTCGGCAAGTTCGTCGATGCACTCCTGACCGATCATGGTGGAGTCCATGTCGGCGACCAGGGCCTTCTTTCGGCGCGTCTCAGCCTCCTGCAGGACCAGATCGATCGGCGCACTGCCGATCACGGCGCGCAGGTTCGCCTCCGCCGCCGGAATATCGGCGCCGTCCCGCAGGGCGATGTCGCAGGCGATTCCGTCCGCCAGCCAGTAAAGCCCGCCGGCATTCACAGCGTCGGCGGCGCGTTCGCCGAGCGACGAGGAGAGCAGGGGGTTTGACGGGTGGGCAATGAGCGTGGCAACGAAAGCCATATGAGCGACCTTGCAAGAGATTACGACGCGATCCTGATAACGGGGCCGACCGCCAGCGGCAAGTCGGCATTGGCGCTGCAACTGGCAGCACAGACAGGCGGCGCCGTCGTCAACGCCGACAGCATGCAGGTCTACGACACGCTCCGCGTACTGACGGCCCGGCCGTCGGAAGAGGACATGGGCGGCATTCCCCATCATCTCTACGGCTACGTCTCGCCGACCGTCACCCATTCGACGGGAGAATGGCTCCGCGACGTCGAGGCGCTGCTTTCCCGTCTGAGGCGTGAAGGACAGGTTCCGATCTTCGTCGGCGGCACCGGGCTCTATTTCAAGGCGCTTACCGGCGGGCTCTCCGACATGCCGGAAATCCCGCAGGATATCCGCTGCCGGGTGCGGCTGCGGCTGAAGGAGGAGGGTGCCGAGGCTTTGCATGCTGAGCTGGCGAAGCGCGATCCGAAGATGGCGGGGGCACTTCGGCCAGGCGACGGGCAAAGGATCGTGCGGGCTCTCGAAGTGCTGGAGGAGACCGGCCGCTCGATTTCCCAGTTCCAGGGGAAGCCGGGGCCGATGGTGATCGACCCGGACCGGGCGCGTAAATACGTGGTTCTGCCGGACCGGCTCCTTCTGCGCCGGAGGATCGACCGGCGCTTCGAGACGATGTTCGACAATGGTGCGGTCGACGAGGTGAAGGCGCTGCTCGCGCTCTCGCCAGCGCCGGATGCGCCGGCGATGAAGGCTATCGGCGTTGCGCAGATCGCCGATATGCTCGACGGGCGGCTGAGCCGGCAGGAGGTGATCGAACGCTCGTCAGCTCTTACCCGACAATATGCGAAGCGGCAGATGACCTGGTTCCGCAACCAGATGGACGAGAGCTGGGTGAGGATCGATCCTGACGATCCTCAGTCCTTGTCGTAGAGGCTGTCGAGCGGACGCTTCAGGAGGCTCTCCCTGATCGAGCCTTCGCGCCTCAGGGAATTGCCCCCGGCACGCAAACCGCTCTCGGGCAAAGGCTGTCTATAGCCGGCCGAGAACCGCTCCTGCGGCTCCTCCTGAGGAACGCCTCCCGCCCGAACGAACGGCGAGGCAGGCTTCGGCGGCTCCGGCATCCGCGTGCGCGGCAGCATGTCCGGGCGATAGGGTTCCGGCCGGGCCGTCTCCGGTGGAAGCGATCGCGGCTCATGCGCGCTGTTGACCTCGTTCGCCCAGCGATCCAGTTCCGTCTCGCCGGATGGCGCGACCGGGTCAGGGTGGCTCCCGGCGGTGTCGTCACCACCGCGCTGGTAGACGTCGGAGCGGTCGAAGCTCTGCTTGAATGCAGAGATATCCGGTCCGTTGATCGAACGCATCCGGGCGACGACGCCGCGCAGATCCACCGTGTCGGGCGTATCTTCGGTGCCCTTGTTCGCCACGCCGTGTGCCTTCGGCAGATATTTCTCCTCGACGCGTGCGAAGCGCATCCGCATGGGTACGGAGATCGCTTCTCCGAAGGCGATGGCCTCGCCATTGCCGATCGAAGACAGGAAGCTCGTGGTCGACATGGAGGAGTTGGGAATCGCAGAGCGGATGATGTCCTGATCCCGGTCGTTGGCGAGCCGCATGGCGAAGAGCGTCGAGCACTGCGAAAGGATCGTCTGGTCGAGTTCGCCGGGGCGTTGCGTGATGACGCCGAGGGATACGCCGTATTTGCGGCCCTCCTTGGCGATCCGCGCGATCGCCTGCCGGGTCGGGAAGAAACCGCGCTCCGGGTCCGCGGGCACGTAGCGGTGGGCTTCCTCGCACACGACGAGCATATGAATTGCGCCGTTGCTCCACAGCGCAAGTTCGAAGGCCATGCGACAGAGGATGGAAGCCACCGAGTTGACGACCTCTGACGGGATGCCCGCCAGCTGGAAGGTGGAGATCGGCCTGTCGCCTCCGGGAATCCTGAAGATGTGCGCGATCGTCTCCATGATCGTGTCTTGGATCGTATTGTTGGAGAACATGAAGTGGTAGCGCGGATCGTTGATCGCCGACAACAGCCGCATTTTCAGCGTCCGCAGGAGAGGTTTTTCGCCCCGCCCCTCAAGGCGGCCGATGCGTTCGTCGATCAGCGAGAGGAGATCGGCCATGCGGTAGGGGACGGGTGTGTCGGCGGTGATCGAGCTCTTTTCGGTGGCGCGCCGCATCAGGCTCGAATCGCCGCCGCGAAAGGCGCGCTTGGCCTCCGGGATAAGGTCGCGGAGAATGTCCATCTCCTCGGTGATCGCCGGACGACCGCGGAACAGAACCTCCGCAAACTCCTCGAGCTTCATCAGCCAGAAGGGCAGGTCGAGCGTATCGGTGTCGATGACGACGGCATGATCGGGAAATGCAGCCGCAAATTCGTTGTGAGGATCGAGGATCAGCACCCGCAGCTTGGGATCGGTTTCGATCGCCCTGTGCAGCAGCAGCGAGACCGCGGTCGATTTGCCGACGCCGGTGGAGCCGACGATGGCGAAATGCTTCGACAGCATGGAAGGAATGTGAATGGCGGCATCGATGCTCTCATCCTGCGTGAGCTTGCCGATGACGCAGGTATCGTTCTTGCCGGTGTCGTAGATGCGCAGAAGATCGGCAGCGCGAATCCGGTGGGCGACGGCGCCCAGATAGGGATAGCGGGAGATGCCGCCGGAGAATTCCTCGCGTCCGTCTTCGCCGACGCGGACTTCGCCCAGAAGCTCCGCCTCGATCTGGAATCCGTTGTTTTCACGCTCGCCCCACGTCTCCTTGTCCGTGTGCATGGAATAGGCGAGGGCGACGACGCGGTTCTTGCCGACGGTGATCGATATCAGCCTGCCGACGGACCAGAGTTCGGTGAGATCGGTCTGGCCGAGTTCGGCCATGGCGGCAATGGTCGCGCGCGCGCCGGTGCAGGCGACGACCCGGCCGAGCATGCGGTTTCCGGGCTTGTTGCTATCCCGGCGGTCTTGCTCTCCGGCGGAGACGGAACGGTGCAGATCGTTGTTCAGCAAGACGCCTCCCTATGGTGGGTGACGGCATGGCTCGGGCCACCGCCGCTCGCGGACAAGGTCGCAACCTAATCGAGCAGGTTTAACAAGTGGTGTAGCCGCAGATCACCGTAGTGAATGCCGAGGCGCTGCCTTACCCGGCAATTTTTGATGCAATCTTCGTTGACGGAGCGCAATAATCTGTCTAACACTGCCGCCCATGAAGATTTCGAACGCACTTATCGTGGTGGGAGCGCGCATGGGCAGGATGGTGTAACCATCCGGCGTTAGCCACCCATGCGCGGAAAGACAGGCTCCTCAAGGGGGCCTTTTTTTATGCCTCGATCACGGACATTAGACAGCAGCGGATGGACCAGGACATGACGGACAGCAACAACCAGATGACGGGCGCGGAAATCGTTCTGAGAGCGCTGAAGGACAACGGCGTGGAGCACGTCTTCGGCTATCCCGGTGGCGCAGTGCTGCCGATCTATGACGAGATTTTCCAGCAGGACGACATCCAGCACATCCTGGTGCGCCACGAGCAGGGTGCCGGCCATGCGGCGGAAGGCTATGCCCGCTCCACCGGCAAGGTCGGCGTCATGCTGGTAACCTCCGGGCCGGGCGCCACGAATGCGGTGACGCCGCTCCAGGACGCCCTGATGGATTCGGTTCCGCTCGTCTGCCTTTCGGGGCAAGTTCCGACGACCCTCATCGGCTCCGACGCCTTCCAGGAATGCGATACGGTCGGCATCACCCGGCCCTGCACCAAGCACAACTGGCTGGTCAAGGACACCGCCAGGCTCGCCGAGACCATCCACCAGGCGTTCCAC
>DASUPM010000568.1:0-3513 GCA_036281095.1 Pseudorhizobium sp. | reverse complement strand
GCGGGCACCGCCATCGACAATCCGCCCGATCAGGGCCTGCAGGGAGACGGTGTCAACCCGGCCCTCTTCGTCCGCCGGCGTGAGCGGGAAGGCGGAAAGGCCGATGAAGGGCGATCTGGCTGCTGGCATGGAAGGCTCCGGGACGGGAAGTGGCCGCGCCACTATGGGCTTTCATGCGTGACGTGCAAGCGGAGAGGGTTCGAGCGGAAGCGGGATGGAGGGGCAGGCCGTGGCCGGATGGGGAAGAGGACGGAGAACCTCAGCGGCCGGCATGCGAGGCGGCGGGCTGGGTGCTGAACGAACCTTCGATCTTGCGGCCGACCGTCAGCGACTGCGCAAGCGCCGGCGAAAGCCGCTCCCGATAGGCCGCGTCCGGTTCGGCGCCGAGCGCATCCAGCGTCTTGCTGAAGAAGCAGCGGGCGGCCGCGGCCGTGACGATGTCGAAGATCTCCTCGTCCTTGAGGCCGTGCGTCTTCAGGCGTCCCACGTCCTCCTTCGTGATGGCGGTCGCGTCCCGCGCGACCTTCGCGGCGAAGTGCATGATCGCCCGCTCGACCTCGTCCAGCGGCGCATGGGCGCCTTCCGTCGCGGTGTCGGCGAGCTGCGTCTCGCTGAAGCCTTCGCGCAGGAGCACGGAACCGTGCGCCAGCATGCAGTAGGAGGATTTCAACTCCCTCGCCGCCGCCAGCGTCACCAGTTCGTAGCGCCTCGGGCTTATGTGGCTGCGGATGCTGGAGAGCAGGGCGCCCCATTTCTCCATCACCTCCGGCCTGTGCCCGAAGACGCGGTACATGTTCGGCAGATAGCCGTAATTCGCCTCGGCCGACGAATACATGGTCGCGGTTGCATCACTCGCTTCGGAACCGGGTGTGGAGATGAAGGTCATGGCCAATCCTCCCAAAAATGGAAGGATACAGCAAAATGACCGCGGCGGGAATCCGAAGCAGGATAGGCGGTGCGCCGATCTCAGGGATGTGAGGCCCATGTCTGGATGGAGTGGGATGCCCCCGGTCGGGCCGGCGGCGGGCTTCCCCGGGCCGGGATCCTGCCGTTCGGCGGGTTGGCGCACCAGGGGCAGCGCGCGGCAGCGCGAGGAAGGTTTCGGTGGCAGAGGTGGCAGCTTCTTATCGTTCTACGCATGGACGTCTCCGGTGCCGGGCATCGAACCCGGTTTCAAACAAGCGGTGATGCTGTTGATTGCCCGGAGGCAGGGCGGCTACGGCAAGCCCCGACGCCCCCGGGCGGAGGCATCTGCTTTAAGCAGTCGATGGGGTATTAAGCTAGGCATGTCATGTAGTTAGGTTTTCTGCCCGGCATTGCAAGACGGGGCACGTGCGACCTTTTGTACGGGGTCAGCCAAGGTCCTTCTCCGAGGGGGAGAACATTGCCGGAAACTCGACCGGGTCGAACATGGCACGACGTCGGGCCGAGTGCAGCCCGGCCTCCCGCAATGCTGCATCGATGGCCTGCAGGACCTGGTCGCGACAATCGACATCGTCCGCGAATGTCGGCACCCAGTAGCGGACAGCGTAGACGACGCCGTCAAGACTGAACGCGCTGGCCCGAACATCGGGTTTGGGGTCCTTCAGGATGATGGCAGACGCCGTGACCCCGTTCAGGAGGACATTCCGCGCCCGCTCGATCTCGACACTGTGGTCGAGCACGATGGTCACCTGGGCGCGGTAATGACGGCGGGGAGCGCTGTAGTTCGTCAGCCTCTGCCTGGCGATCTGGCTGTTCGGCAGGATCATGTAGGTCGCATCCCGCGTGATCAGCCGCGTGGTCCGCCATCCGATTTCGACCACCTGGCCCTTGATCGTGCCTTCGATATCGACCCAGTCACCGATGCGGAACGGCGCCTCCAGTCCGAAGGCTATGCCGGACAGCACGTCCGCCACGATGTTGCGCAATGCAAAGCCCAGAACCGCGATGACCAGCCCGGAGCCCGCCAGCACGCCGGAGAGGGAATCGCCGAGAAAAAGAGCAGCCGTCGCAATGGTCGCCACGAGAAAGAGCGCGCCATTGACGAGTTCGCCGAGCAGCTTGGGACGCCGGTGCTTCCTCGTGCTTCGGTCGAGCAAGATCCTGATCGACCTGCCGCCGAACGCGGCGAGCGAAAAGTAGAGGACGGCCGAACCGACCTGGGAGGCCACCACCTGGTCCAGCCAGGGTTCGAGATAGGGGAGCGTGGCCTTGAACGCGACGGCAGCCAGAATGAACGCGGCTGGCCACATCAGTTCCGACATGCGTTTGAAGCGACGTGTATGCACCTTGATCGACCTTTGCTGCTGAGGGCAGGGCCGCGCGGCGCTTTGGATGAGGTGATCAGACAACCCGATCCGGCTCGCGGCATGGAAGCTGGCCGGGATCAGCCACCCTGCCTGAAAAGGCGGGGCGGTCGAGGCCCCGTTTCCGGGGCAGATCTGTCGGCATGGCCTCTCATCGCCCTTCGCGGGTTTCCCGTCAAGTGTCGCCAGCCGGCGGTCCGGAGCCGGTTGAATAGCCTGTCCGGCAACCCATATGGCAGGGTGTGGGTATGAATGCGCTTGTAATGGTGACGAGGTTGGTCGGGGAAGGACGTGGTCTTTCCCGAAGCGGCTCAACTTCACCCTAAACCGCACCCTCCGCTTCGGGACCTTCATTCAAAACATGCGGCTCACTCGTATGTTGCGCCCCTAAAGGGTTGCGACCGGATTCTTGCATGTCGAATGACGCCATGAGATCTCCCTTCATATCTTCCAGAACCGGGACGCCGGCAGGCGACCGTCTTCGGGCGGCGCTGGCGCCGCAGGTCGATGATCCTGTCACGGTTCGCATCAATGGTGCAGCCCTGCTTGCCGCCGGTCCCCATGGTCAGGAGGCCGGCCTGTCTCCATGCTCCTCGTTGGCGCCGGACAACCGCCTGCTTCCGCGTGAGATGCCGGTTCTGGAGCAATCCGGGGCGTTGCCGTGGCGAATTGGCCGATGCGGAAGCCTCCGGGTCATGCTCATCACCTCGCGGCGGCGGGGGCGCTGGATCGTGCCCAAGGGGTGGCTCTGGGAGGGTCGCTCTCCCCGGACCTCGGCGGAGCGGGAGGCGTTCCAGGAGGCCGGCGTCATCGGCACCACGAGCCGGACGCCGCTCGGGGAGTTTCGCTATCTGAAGAGCAGGGCCGATGGATCGCAGGTCTTTTGCGACGTCGCGCTGTTCGGGCTGAAGGTTCGCGGGACACTGCTGCAGTGGCGGGAGAAGGGGCAGCGGAAGCGAAAATGGTGCACTCTGCCCGAAGCGGCCGAACTGATTGCGGAACCTGATCTGAAGCGCCTGCTGGCGGAGCTTAGCGCGACGGACATCACGGGTTCGGCGAGGACCTCTGCGGAATGAAGACGCCATTTCCCGGGCTGGTGCGAGGAGCGGCCCTGCCGCGTTGGCGGCAATTTGACAATCCACGGCGAATGGCCGAGAACCCGGGCATGACCAGTTTTCTGTTCGTCCAATCAGTAAACTTCAAGGCTAGCTGCAAAACCGGCTAA
>DASUPM010000567.1:0-11802 GCA_036281095.1 Pseudorhizobium sp. | reverse complement strand
CTGCAGCAGTTCCTGCGTCGGCCAGCCGTCCGCCGGCAGGCCGAGGCGTGCCTGTTCCTTCTGTACCGCGCGCCGGGTGCCCGACCCGAGGATGCCGTCGATCTCCCCCACGTCGTGGCCCATCTGCTGCAGTTTTGCCTGCAGCGCCTTCATGCTGTCGTCATCGAGTCCGGCTTCGGGATTGCCCTCCAGATAGGGCTCGGCTCCCATCAGCCGCGTGGCGAAATAGGCGGCCGAGGTCGTGTAGATGAAGGACTGGTTCCATTCCAGGTAGATGTTGAAGTTCGGATAAGTGAGGAAGGCCGGGCCGTCCCGTCCCTGGGGCAGCACGAGGGCGGCCGGAAGCGAGCCAAACTGGGTATTGCCATCGCGGGGAGCGACGCCCATGGCGAACCAGTCGCTTGCAGCGATCTCGTTGCCGAGGCCGGTCTTTTCCCATGCAAGGCCGGAGGGGAGGGTGACCTCCTGGATCCAGGGCTCGCCGGGCCGGAAGCCGAGGCTCTGGATGAACTTGGCGGCGGTCAGGATCGCATCGGGCGCGCTGTCCTTGACGCCGACATGACCGTCTCCGTCACCGTCTACGCCATAGGCGATGATGTCCTCCGGAAGCATCTGGACCTGGCCGATTTCCCCGGCCCAGGCGCCCGTGCTGGTGGCCGGATCGAGGTCCCCGTGCTGCACCATCTCGATCAGCGCCAGAAGCTGCGGCCGGAAGAGTTCCGGACGCCGGCAGTCGTGGGCGAGCGTCACGAGAGCATTGCGGGTATTGAAATCGCCCTGGACGGCGCCGAAGTCGGTTTCCATGGCCCAGAAGGCAGCAATCACGCCGGGCGGTACGCCGAATTCCTGTTCGGCGCGCTGGAAGACCTCCGCATACTGCTTCAGCTTCTGAGCGCCGATGTCGAGACGCGCCCGGCTCACCGTCCGTTGGGAGAATTCAAGAAAGGTCTGCTTGAAGACCCCCTGAGCGCGGTCGCGCGACAGCACCTTCCGATCGATCTGCGCTCCAGCGAGGGCACGTTCCGCGATGTCCGCGGGAATACCCTTGGCCGCCGCTTCGGCCTTGACGCCCTGGAGGAAGCTGCCAAGGTCGCCGCCGCAGGTCTGCGCCATCGCCGGGACGGCCATGCAGGTCGACAGAAGGACGGACAGGGTCAAGTTACGAAGGATCGGCATCAGGCTCTCCATCACGGGATGATTTCCATCCGGTCTCGGCAATCATTGTGACGTAAGCGCGGCAGGTGGCACGCCGTCGCAGGCATCTCCCGCCGCCGGATCAATCGGCGACGGAAGCGACCCACTCCTGCCAGTTCTTCTCCGTGCCGGCGAAGACGTTGAGATCCGTATCGCCCTGAACGCCCGGGACCACGCCGGTTGCCGTATATTGCCAGAAGGCCCAACGGCGGGATGCGTAGATCCCTTCCGGGTGTGCGGCCGTCGAGCGGAGCCAGAAATGGTGGTTCTCGAAGTGGCCGACGAGGTTGTCGCGGTGGAAGTCGACCGTGGTGTAGATGATCGGCTGCTTTCCGTAATGCGCCTTCAGGCGGTCCATGAACCGTTGCAGGGATGCCCGCACGGTGGCCGGATCGGGGCGCAGACGGCAGGTCGGAGAGGCGGGATTCCACTCCGCGTCCAGCACCGGCGGCAGGCGGACGGCAGCCTTCGGTACGTTGCGGATGAACCAGTCGGCCTGCTCGTCCGGAGAGGAGCAGAAATAATAGAAATGGTAGGGCGCGTGCGGCAGGCCGGCGGCCGCGGCACCGCGCCAGTTGCGTTCGAAGGCGCTGTCGATACGGTCCTTGCCCTCCGTCGCCTTGATGAAGGCGAAGGAGACGCCGGAGCGCCTGGCGGCCTGCCAATCGATATCGCCGTTCCACTTCGACACGTCGATGCCGTGGACGTCGTGCCGATGAGGATGTTTGGTGCCGAAATCGACCGGGTCGTTGTCCTTGAAGCGCGGCTTGACGACCGAAGCAGTGCTCAGGGCTTCATAGCCGGAGACGCTGCATCCGCCGAGTAGCAGCGCCGCGAGAAGCGAAATGAAAAGCCGTGGCATCGATATCCGTCTGCTGTCTTGTCAGGCGGCGCCGGCGCCGGTTCCTGAAGCCTCCGATCCTTGTTCTCCATAACGCTTCAAAACCTGCGCGGGAGCAAGGGGAACCTTCAGCGCCGCTTTCGCACGATGACGTGCCAAGCGTAGCCGCCTCCGATCTCCTCGAAGATCATGTCGGCATCCGCTTGCGCCAGCCTTTCCTCCAGCGCCGCCTGGAGGCGGGCACGAGGCGTCACATGGAAGTGCCCGAGCCAGCCCCTGAGGAGCGTTCCGAACCAGCGCGGCAGGTGCTCCTGCTGACCGAAATCGACGATGTGCAGGGATCCCCCCGGCGTGACGGCGGCGAGTGCGGCGTCAATTGCGGCTTCCCAGTCCGGGATCATCGAGAGCGCGTAGGAAATCATCACCCGCTCGAACCCATCGGTCCCGAATTCCCCGGCGGTGAAACGCGTCGCGTCCGCCCGCAGCAGGACGGGCGAGGTCGCCTTGCCATGAAAGTGGCGGCGGGCGCTGGCAAGCATCTCCGCGGAGATGTCGAGGCCGTACAGGCGGGCTGCGGGATAGAGCCTGTGCGCCTTGAGGAGATTGCGCCCGGTGCCGCAGCCGATCTCCAGCAACCGGCCGTCCGGCGGAACCTTGAGACCGGTGATCGCCCGGTCGCGTCCGAGAAGATAGTATTTGCGGGTAAGGTCGTAGATGTGACGCTGGTAGCGGTACATCCGGTCCATCCGCCCGGCATGTTCTGCGTCCATGCCCGCTGACGTCTGGTGGAGTTCCGTCATCCGCGCAACTCGTAGATGTGGAAGCCGCCGTAGATCGCCGATCTATCGCGCAGGTTCAGCTCCCTTGAGCGGTCCGCCAGGTAGCTCCAGCGGCGCAGGAGGTGTTGCCCGACGCGGCCCTCGATGACGCTTTCCTCGGCCGCCGTGCGGAAGATCACCCTTGCGCCCGCGGCAGCCGTCCTGTCGATCTCCGACCAGAGGGCGTTCAGCTGCGCATCCGTCATCCAGTCCTGGGCGTCCAGCAGCACGTAACGGTCCACCGAGCCGGCGGGCTTGCCTGCCAGCAGCTCGGTGAAGCTTGCGTGATGGACGGTCGCGCGCTCCACATTGTCGCGGATCGCGAGATAGTTCTCCGGCCGCAGGTAGGTTGGGAGGCTTCCCTCATGTTCGTTCGGGTAACGCCGGGCGAAGGCCTGCCAGGCGAAGTGATTGTCGCGGAGCGGGAAATGGCAGGCGAGCTTTTCCAGGCGCTGGCGCAGAACCGGTGCGATCGACTGCCCTTCAGCCCCCCTTGCCAGTTCGTCGTACTGCTGCGGCGGGATGCCGAGTCCGAAGAGCGAGCTCTTGCGGTTGGTGATGAAGCGGATCAGCGGCTTGTCGAACAAAGGCGCGATCTCCGCATCGAAGAACTGCCGCTGTTCGCGAAGCGACCGTGCCTTTGCAAACCGTGTAAGATCCACCCCATGAAGGCGGGCGAGCAGATGCCCGGCGCCGATGAAGCGGCCAAGAAGCCCGGTGCGATAGATATTGCCGTCGAGCACCTCGATCCGGCGGCGGCCCGCGAGCGTGCGGCGCCCCCAATAGGCGCGGGTGGCGGCGTCGAGGTTGGCGGAGATGAAGGTCTCGTAGCTTGCGCTGTTCGTGCCGGAATTCTCGGTTCCGAACAGCCGGACGACATCCTTGTGGGTCGGCAGGTGGCGGAAAGCGGCGAGCTTTAGCCGGTTGAGCGCGATGTGGTGCGGATTGAGATCGACGACATCGATCTTCTCCGGCGCTCTGCTGAGATAGGCCAGCATGTTGCAGCCGCCGGAGCCGATCGTGACGATGCGGTGGGTCGGGCCAAGCTCCAACGCCTGCATGTCGACATCGGCATCCTCCCAGATCTGGGGATAGACCAGGCCGGAGAACAGCAAACCGAAGAGCCGTTCGGAGAGGCCTTTGGCGGAAAGCGCCTTGTGCTGCAGCAGCGCGTCCTTCAGCCGCCGGTTGCCGAGATAGCCTGCATCGTGAACAACATCTGCCATCGTCAATCTCCCGCCTCGGTTTCGGGGGCATTTAGACCCGCGATGCTACAGATTGATGACGCGGCCTGTGTGTAAGCGCCGAGGGGCTTCCCTGGCCGGCCCTTTGCTGCTTGCATTGCGGCTCAACAGGAAGCGTCCATGAAATCTCTTGTCCGCATGTCGAAGTTCGTCGCGGTGGCGTTCATCGCCATTCTCGCCGGTGGGCTCGTCTGGGTCTATGTGGCGTCGCCGGCGCTGCTTCGGGTAGGAGCCGGCTATGCCGCGAAGATCGTCTGCTCCAATGTCTTCATCGCAGGCAGGGATCCTGACGAGGTGCTCGCCGTCGACGTGCAGGCGCCAGGCCATCCGCTGTTGAAACTGATGGACGTCGATGTGGATCGCGAGCAGCGCCGGGTAAGGGCGGCGCTGCTCGGCTTTCTGGCTGCCAACGAAGCCGTTTACCGCGAGGGTCTGGGCTGCACGGTGGTCCCAAACGACGAGCTTGTACAGGTTGCGCTGCCTGCAGGCGATGCGGTGTCCCAGGCGGCGGGCGCTCCCTGGCCTCTGGGGGGCGCAGTCGAACATGACCAGGACGTTGAGCGACTTCTTTCAGATGCCGGATTAACCGGTCCGGGCATGCGCGCTGTGGTGGTCGTGCGGGATGGCCGGATCGTCGGGGAGGCCTACGGCCGGGGATTTTCGGCCCATACGCCGCTGCTCGGCTGGTCGATCACGAAGACGGTGAATGCGGCGCTCATCGGCAGGCTCATACAGGAGGGCCGTATCCGTCTCGGCGACCGTGCGCTGCTTCCCCAATGGCAGGGCGATCCTCGGGCAGAGATCACGCTTGCGGACCTTCTGGCCATGCAGGACGGCCTCGCCTTCAACGAAAACTACGGCTCCGTCACGGATGTCACCCGCATGCTGTACCTGGAGCCGGACATGGCAGAATTTGCCGCCGATGCGCCGCCTGTCGCGGAACCCGGCAGCGCCTTCAATTATTCCTCGGGCACCGCCGTGCTCCTCTCCCGCATCTGGATGGACCGGCTGGGCGGTCCGGACGCCGCGCTGGCCTATCCGCATCAGGCGCTCTTCCAGCCCCTCGGGATGGACAGCGCGGTTCTGGAAGCCGATGCCCGAGGGACCTTCGTTGGCAGTTCCTACATGTACGCGACAGCGCAGGACTGGGCGCGCTTTGCGCTGTTCCTGCTTCGCGACGGGGTGTGGAACGGGGAGCGACTGCTGCCGGAAAGATTCGTGGGGATGATGTCGGAGCCGAACCGCCATTCAGGCGGACGATACTCCAGGATGCAGACATGGCTCGGTGGCGGAGGAGATAGCGAACTGCCGCCCGACACGTTCTTCCTGTCGGGTCACGATGGCCAGTCCATCGCGGTCATCCCCTCGCTCGACACCGCGGTCGTGCGGCTAGGGCTGACGCCGCGGCGGGATGGTTACGAGGTTACGCCGCTTGTACGGGAGGTTGTGAAACTGTCTCGTTAGGGTCTACTGCTGCAGGACGTGCAGCATGCCCTTGCGCTTCGCGTCGTAGTAATAGCCGCGCGCATAGAGCCGGATGGCGTTGTCATTGCTGTTGTCGGCAACGAGCCATGCTCCGCGCAGATACTTGATCGCGTATTTCAGGTTCGTCTCGGCATCGAGCAGGCCTTCCGGCGGGCCGGAATAGCCCATCGACTTCGCGGTGGCGTACTTGATCTGCATGAGACCCCAGTAGCCGTTCTTGTGATAGGCCTTGGGATTGTAGCGGCTTTCCCGATGGACGACGCGGTGGACGAGCGATTCCGGCACGCCGTAGAGGCCGGCATAGCGCTTGATGAGCTTGGTGAGTTCCGGCGTGCTGGCGCTCGCCGTCTCCGGAAGCGGATCGCCGGGTGCCGGCGGGAACTGTCCCCGGGTATCGACCGCCTGCAGCGTGGCGACGGCCGCGGGCTGGCTGGCATAGGCCAGAGCCTTCGGGTCGGGGCGGGGAATCGGGATCACGGACTGCAGCGCCTGCATGTCCGGAACCAGTTCGGCCTCGTCCGGCGCAAGAGCCTTTGCGCGCAGTTCAGCGACCGGTGCATTGTCCGCGGCGGTCGCTGCAACCGAGGCAGGTCCTGCAGCGGACTGAATGGCGGCGGCGGCACTGGTCGCCGAAACCGGGTCGGTGGTGGCATAGGCGACCTGAGGTGCCATCTCCGGAAGCGACATGGCCGCGGTTTGAACGGTGGCGACGGACTCCGTGTCGGGAATTGCCAGCTGAAGACGGCCGGTCTTGGTGAGCGCGATCGTGCTTGCCATGGAAGTTTCCGCGGCAGCAGTCGTTCCGTCGGCGGACGTATCGAAGGAAGGGGGCGCCTTGACTTCTGCCGTCTCGGTGTGGGCTTGCGGCGCCTGCTGCAGTCTGGCGGACTTCTTCGCCCCCGGCTCGACACTCGAGCAGCCGGCAAGAGCCGACGTCACTGCGAGCGAAAGGAGCGCCGTGCGGCTCAAAAACCGGTTCATCGACATTGGGTCGGTTCCATTTTTATTCGATCGTCCCAGCGCCCGAAAGGCCACCCGATACCAATTGCATTAACCTATTGCATTTGAGGGGGCAAGCTGGCTCAGGCGGCAATGCGCCGGTAGCCTGCGGTTACCGCCCTGCGTGCTATGAATCGCGTGCCCATCTTGTGCGAGGCTGGCGTGAACGAGGAAGGGCGCCGCCGCCGGTCGATGGTCCTCCTGGGGAAGGCGACATGGACGGCAAAACCCGAGGTGACCAGGAGCAGAAAGACGGCCTGCATCTCGAACATCACCGTCCCAAGCGCGAGAGCGGGCGTAACGAACAGCGTCATCAGCGCTGCGAGCGCCGCCACGTAGCGTCCACTGCGGAGGCAGACGGTCAGGAGGTGGACGAAAATTCGGACCGGCTTCTGTTCCGGAAGGTTGTCGTTGGAGGCTCGGGGGCTGCGGCCCGTCGGATCCTGGAAGGACCAGAGCACATAGAGCATGAGATAGGCGAGCCCGAGCCATGACAGCGGCTCCAGGAACGAAGGAGCCGCCCAGACGAGCGCGATCAGTGGCGCCGCTGCGACGGTCAGGGCGGCACCCAGACCGAGTGCTGCGCCGGCCACCGCTATCAGCGCGCTACGCCGGCCTTTCTGGAGCGCATAGCGCGCGATCAGGCTCGCCAGAGGGCTCGGCAGGAGGGCGAGGGCGACCGAGGCAGTGCAAAAGCCTATCCAGGTTTCGACCGACATCACATCCTCCTCGGGAATTTCTCGGCTGCAACGGCTCAGGCCGCCTCGAAAGGCTGCCCGATGACCTCCATCACATCGCCGAACCATTGTGCCGACAGATCGAAATGTTTTCCACCCTTGATTCGCGGAAATTCGATGGTCCGCAGCCGTCCGCCATTGTCTTCGTCATGGCCCGTGACGCCGGAAATCCTGTCCAGGGCGCTATCGACCGCGAGATCTACCATGCTCTGGATCAGGCGCAGATCGCCGGGATTGGCCGGGGCGGAGCGGGCGAAGTAGCCGGACTTCTGGACCATCGATCGCTCGGCGTTCAGCCGGGAGGCGAAGTGCTTTTGGAACCAGTTGCCGACATTGATGGTGTCGATCTTCACATGGCCGAAGGCATCGCGCTTGACCTCGTCCCCGGCGGCTTCGCGTTCAGCGACGATGGCGTCAAGGCATGCCCCTTCGGATACGAACAGCGTGACATAGCCGCGCTCTTCCATCACCTGGCGCAGGCGCGCCGCCTCCTTCTCCAGGTCGAATGCCATTTCGGGGAGATAGAGCCCGTCGATGCTCTTCATCTCCGTGTTCATCATCAGCCCCTCGCAGTATTCGTTTCCGCTCGTTCGCTGGATGTATTTGCGGGCGGTGGCGGCGGTGAGCCAGCCGCAATGACGGCCCATCACCTCATGGATGACCAGCGTGCGGGGTGCAGCGCTCTGTTCATTGCTGACATGGTCGAAGAAATGCGCGCCCACTTCGGCGGCCGTCCACGCGCCCAGCGACTGACGGATCGGCACGATGTCGTTGTCGACGGTCTTCGGCAGCCCGACCACCGTCAGGTCGTAGCCGTTGGCGCCGAGATAGGCGGCAAGGTCGGCGGCAGTGGTATTTGTGTCGTCGCCGCCGACCGTGTGAAGGATGGTGACGCCATCCTCGGCGAGGCGGTCGGCCGCTACCTTGAGCGGGTTCTCGCCTTCCTTCACCAGGCCCCGCTTCACGCAGTCGGCAACGTTGGTGAGCTTGACCCGGCTGTTGCCGATCGGCGAACCCCCGTAGCGGTGCAGAAGGTGAGCGCCCTGGCGAATCTCCGGCGTGATGTCGATGCGGTCGCCCTTGAGCAGGCCCTGATAACCCGACCGGTAGGCCACGAGATCGAAATCCGGTGCGATGTCCGTGTACCGTTCGATCAGGCCGCCGACCGCCGATGAAAGGCAGGGCGCCAGTCCGCCAGCCGTCAGCATCGCCACTTTCTGTTTCGCCATTTCTGCCCTCCTTGCGCGCCGCTCGGCGTCGTCCGTCATCCCCTCGATTTGGAGCAGGGGAGCGTCACTGTAAAGCCGGATTGCTCAAGAAAACCGGGCGTTTCCCGTGAACGTTCGCCGGTTGGCGGAAAATCGCTCGATCTAATCGGTTCAAGCCGCGCCAGCCGTCGATCCGCCTGTGGGAAATCTCATTCATGGGGGAGTTCTGAGTTGCAGGTGCGTTTGTCGGCGTGGCCGGTGCTGATCGGGTAATACCTGAGAGAGGGGAACACCCGGGTGATCCGGCGGTTGTGCCTTTGTTCGGAAAAGATGAACATAGTTTAATCTTTTCAAGCTATCCGGGCTTCTTGCGTTCCCTTCGTTTATCTGGTCATTTGCGGCATGTTTTTCGATTTTTCCTGCTTTCAGATCTCTTCCCTCTGGGATCGGCTTCTCGGCGCCGTCGGCGACGCCGCCGGCAGTACGCTCGGCCGCGTCGTCGAGGCGATCCGCACGCTCTTCGAAGGTGATCCCGAGACACGCCGCCAGGTTTCCTTCTCCGTCGCCATCATCGCGCTCTCGGCGAAGATGGCAAAGGCAGACGGTCTGGTGACGGAGAAGGAGGTCGACGCCTTCCGCCAGATCTTCGATTTCCCTGCTGAAGAGGCGCACAACGTCGCGCGCCTCTACAATCTCGCCCGGCAGGATATCGCCGGCTTCGACGCCTATGCGGCAAAACTCGCCGGGCTGTGCGGCAGCGGCAACGACAACTGCCCGATGCTGGAGAACGTCATCGACGGTCTCTTCCATATCGCCAAGGCCGACGGGCTGATGCATGAGAAGGAACTGAACTTTCTCGCCCGCATCGCGGAGATCTTCCGCATCGACGAGGAACATTTCCGTCGCATCCTTGCGCGGCACGTGCACCTGGAGGGCAGGGATCCCTATCTGGTTCTCGGCGTGTCTCCCGAAGACGATTTTTTTGAAATTCGCCGGCAGTACCGCCGCCTCGTGTCGGAGCATCATCCCGACCGGCTGGTGGCCCGTGGCGTGCCGGCGGCATTGCATGCGGCGGCCAATGAACGTATGGCAGCGCTCAATGCGGCCTATGCCGCGATCGAGAAAGAGCGCCGCGCTGCATGAATGAGTTTGCCGCCGATTATCCCGGCGCGACTGTCAGACCATCTCCCAACTTCGGTACCCGGGCCGGCGACCGCAGGCCCGATATGATCGTCCTGCACTATACGGGCATGCCGGATCACGATCAGGCGCTGGCCTGGCTGTGCAATCCCGACAGCCAGGTATCCAGCCACTATTTCGTGCACGAGGACGGCAGGGTGCTGCAGCTGGTGCCGGAGAGCGCGCGGGCCTGGCATGCGGGCAAGAGCAGCTGGGCCGGTCAGAGCGACGTCAATTCGATGTCCATCGGCATCGAGATCGCCAACGCTGGCCATCCCGGCGGCCTGCCATCCTTCCCCGAAGCCCAAGTGGATGCCGTCGTCGAATTGTGTCGCGATTGCGGCTCGCGCTGGAGTATTCCGCCGGAACGGGTGCTCGGACACTCCGATGTGGCGCCCGTTCGCAAGGTCGATCCCGGTGAAAATTTCCCTTGGGAAAAGCTCAGTGAAAAGGGGGTTGGGCACCGGGTGAAGCCCACCCCGATCGGCAGTGGCCGCTTCTTCCAGCGCGGAGAGACCGGCCAGCCGATCGAGGCGCTGCAATCGATGCTGTCGATCTATGGCTATGACATTGAAGTATCGGGAGAATTTTGTGAGCGGACGAAGGGCGTGATCGAGGCTTTCCAGCGTCACTTCCGGCCTGAGCGTGTGGATGGGATCGCGGATACATCGACCATCGACACCCTGCACCGGCTGCTCGTTTCCCTGCCGAAATACAACCCGGCGTAATGCATGGAGCTCGAGTTTGTTCCCGGCCCCGGTGAACAAAATTTCGCAGTGCCACATCATTTCCTCATTGGCCCGGTTAAACCTCAAGCCATCGACGTAGTCTCCACCGAAGGACGGGGGGCTGCAAAACATCAATGATCTGTGGGTCTTACCCACTGCCGCAGCGCTTACCCGGCGCGGTGCGCAGGGGCTGGCGCTTGCCCGGCCAAGACCTCGAGTCCGGAGAATTTTCCCGAAATGAGAAGAAGAATTGTTGCTGCTGCAGCGTGTGTTGCCATGCTCGTCGCCGTCCCTTACGGCGCGTTCGCCGGAGAGGAGGGGGCAAAGACGAAGACCGTTGCACTGCAATCGAAGACCACCAAGCCAGGCTATGCGTCGCCGAAGAAGTCGCTCAGTGCCGCCGTGGAGGCAGCCAATCCCTATTCGAAGATCATCGACAAGTATGCCAAGGTCTACGGGGTCCCGGTCGAGCTCGCTCATGCGGTCGTTCAGGTAGAGAGCAATTTCAACGCCAAGGCGCGCGGCAGGGCCGGTGAAGTCGGACTCATGCAGATCAAGCCCGCCACTGCGCGGATGATGGGATACAAGGGCAGCGTCAAGGATCTGTACGATCCGGAAACCAATATCGAGTTCGGTATGAAGTATCTCGGGGCCGCCCACGAACTCGGCGGCGGGAAAACCTGCGGCACGATCCTCAAGTACAATGCCGGCCACGGCGCCAAGCGGATGAACCCGGTTTCCAAGCGCTATTGCGGCAAGGTCATGGCTATCCTCGAGTCCTGATCCGGCTGCGCGGCTTTGCCGCTGGCCATCCGGCCCGCGAACCGGCTAGAACGGCTTCTCGGCATTCGGAACGGGCGGGCATGAGAAGACAATTCAGATATATCGTGATCGGCTGCGGCATGATGGGTGCCGCAGCCGCCCGACACCTCAGCGAACGTACCGACGGCGTGGCTCTGATCGGCCCCGACGAACCGCTGGATTACCAGGCGTATCAGGGCGTTTTCGCAAGCCATTACGATGAAGCGCGCATAACGCGCCGATTCGACGGAGACCTGCTCTGGGCGACCTTCGCCAGCCGCTCCATCGAACGATACGCCGAGATCGAGGAACGAAGCGGCATCCGCTTCTACAACGAGGCAGGCTGTCTTTTTGCCGGTCCCGAGCCCCGCTCGGAATCGGCTTATCTCCACAAGGCATCCATCGTTGCGCGGTCGCTCGGGCTGGCCGTCGAGACGTTGCAGCGGGACGAGTTGGCATCCCGGTTTCCGCAATTTGCCTTTCCTTCCCACCTTGTCGGATTCTACGAGCAGACGCAGGCAGGCCATATCAATCCGCGCGCGCTTGTTCGCGCACAGACCACGCTGGC
>DASUPM010000566.1:0-3139 GCA_036281095.1 Pseudorhizobium sp. | reverse complement strand
AGAACAGGAAGTACAAGTTAAGGCTACTGGACCGACTTCGGGTTAAAGGAACCGTCATTTGGCAGGGGAGAACAATGGGCGGGCACCCGTCTCAGCAAGTAGGCGATCGAAGACATCTTGATATCCCATCATCAAATGTACCGCAGCGTGATTGTGAACCGTTGGGGTACCCAAGATCGCCCTGTTCGCGATATCGAACAGGACGATGTTGGGTCGTTCAGGAGACGCAAAGGCCAAGCTATCTGGCAAGAAATAACCATGCTTGTAGCAATTTGATACAATATTTAAAATTGTGAGAAATCGACAAATCTTGCCTTCATCGTCACCAAATACTCTGCGAACGAGTTCAGGAACTGTCTTTTTCTGACGGGCGTTAAGGACGCTGCCCACGGAGTCCACCGCGACTTTTCCGGTTTCTCCTAACTCCTTACTGTAAGTGCTAGAATAAATACCCTGAATGAACTGATCTAGTGATTTTCGCATGCAATAGATCATCAACTCAAGTTCGTCTTGCATGTGTTGAATTGCACCTAACTTATAAGTAGATGAAAAGGCATCTCGGTGATGTTGCTCTGCTGCGAGGTAATGCGCTTGAGCACGCAGGGCGTATCGGACGATAGCCATGCCGGTGACGCCACGTATAGTCTGCGGAACATTTGTGATATTGACATGCAGATCATGCGACGGACGGTATGAGGACGCAGGACGACCTGCGTCATAATTCTCCTTCGGCAAATCCATCCAAGGTTGATCCATAACATCAGAACAGGAAATAGCGCTGCGCCATCGGCAGCACCGTTGCGGGTTCGCAGGTCAGCAGCTCGCCGTCCGCGCGCACTTCGTACGTCTCCGGATCGACCTCGATATGCGGCGTCAGCGAATTGTGGATCATCGAAGCCTTGGAGATGCCGCCGCGGACGTTCTTCACGGCCACCAGCTTCTTGGCGACGCCAAGTCGCTGCGCAAGGCCGGCATCGAGCGAAGCCTGGGAGACGAAGGTAACGGAGGAATTGGTTCTGAGCCTGCCATAGGCGGCGAACATCGGCCGGTAGTGCATCGGCTGCGGCGTCGGGATGGAGGCGTTCGGATCGCCCATGGGAGCGGCTGCAATCGAGCCACCGAGCAGCACCATTTCCGGCTTTACGCCAAAGAAAGCCGGGTTCCATAGCACCAGATCCGCACGCTTGCCGACCTCCACGGAGCCGATTTCGTGGGAGACGCCGTGGGCGATGGCGGGATTGATCGTGTATTTGGCAATGTAGCGGCGGACGCGGAAGTTGTCGTTCTCGCCCCTCTCCTCCTTCAGCCGGCCGCGCTGGCGTTTCATCTTGTCAGCCGTCTGCCAGGTGCGGATCGCCACCTCCCCGACGCGGCCCATGGCCTGGCTGTCGGACGAGATGATCGAGAAGGCGCCGATATCGTGGAGAATGTCCTCCGCCGCGATCGTCTCCTTGCGGATGCGGCTTTCGGCAAAAGCGATGTCCTCGGGAATGGACGGCGACAGGTGATGGCAGACCATCAGCATGTCGAGATGTTCGGCGAGCGTGTTGACAGTATAGGGCCGTGTCGGGTTGGTGGATGACGGGATGACGTTCGGTTGACCGCAGACCTTGATGATGTCGGGGGCGTGGCCGCCGCCCGCCCCTTCCGTGTGGAAGGCGTGGATGGTGCGGCCCTTGATGGCGGCAACCGTGTTCTCGACGAAGCCGCTCTCGTTCAGCGTATCGGTGTGGATCATCACCTGCACATCGTGCTCGTCGGCAACGGAGAGGCAGTTGTCGATCGCCGCCGGCGTCGTGCCCCAGTCCTCGTGCAGCTTCAGCGACGACGCGCCCGACAGGATCATCTCCTCGAGCGGCGCAGGAAGGGAGGCATTGCCCTTGCCCGCAAGCGCGAGGTTCATCGGGAAGGCGTCGAAGCTCTCGATCATCCGCTCGATATGCCAGGCACCGGTGCAGGTGGTCGCCAGCGTACCGTGCGCGGGACCGGATCCACCGCCGAGCATCGTCGTGACGCCGCTCATCAGTGCCTCTTCGATCTGCTGCGGGCAGATGTAGTGGATGTGTGCATCCATGCCGCCAGCGGTCAGAATCTTGCCCTCCCCCGCGATCGCCTCCGTCGAGGGGCCGACGATGATCGTCACGCCCGGCTGGGTGTCCGGGTTGCCGGCCTTGCCGATCGCGTGGATACGGCCGTCCTTGAGGCCGACATCCGCCTTGTAGATGCCGGTATGATCGACGATCAGCGCATTGGTGATGACGGTATCAACGGCACCTTCCGCGCGCGTCGCCTGGCTCTGGCCCATCCCGTCGCGGATGACCTTGCCGCCGCCGAATTTCACCTCCTCGCCATAGGTGGTGAAATCCTTTTCCACCTCGATGAAAAGCTCTGTGTCGGCGAGCCGCACCCTGTCCCCCACGGTGGGGCCGAACATCGAGGCATAGGCGGCGCGGGACATCTTGTGCGGCATTGGGGAAAACCTTCTGAAACGGCAGCTTTGGCGGGATGGCAGGTCAGTTGCCCATGAGATCCGTCTGGTCCTTCAGTTCCTGTGTCCGCCTGAGCGTCAACTCCGCCTTGCAGCCGGAGACGATCATCGGCTCCATCGTCCCTCCCTTGGCCTGATAACCATGGAACGCGCACTGGGCGTCACGGTAGGAGATCCAGGCGCGCTGCGCCTTCACCAGCGCCTCCTCCGCTCCACCAAGATCCGGCGAGGCGTCCGCATCCCACGCCTTCATCGCCTGCCGCGTCCGCTTGTACTGGGCGTTGAGCTCGTCGTCGGCCGCGACGAAGTCCTGCCCGGCGCAATAGGTCATGTCCATCTGGGTCTTCTGGTTCTTGCAGTCCACGTTCGGCTCATCCTCCGCCGGCGCCGGGGCGGCCGTGGCGAGCCCCCAACCGAAGAGGAGGAATGCGAGCGGGTATTTTCGCATGAGAGAGACCTCCTTCAGACCGCGACCTCAGGCGGAAGCGCCGTCGAACGCATGCGGCGACAGTTCCCGGGGATTGACGCCCTCCAGGCAGTTGACGTTGAGGGCCACGATCGCCGAGCCGTCGGGCTTCGTGCCGAAGGCGAAACTCTGGATACCGCAGGTCTTGCAGAACTGATGGTGGATCTTCTTGCTGTTGAAGAGAT
>DASUPM010000565.1:0-2860 GCA_036281095.1 Pseudorhizobium sp. | reverse complement strand
CAGACGAGGAAAGCACCGACCGCGGCCGAAAAGCCGCCCTCCACCGTACCTGCCGTCGCCAGCAATGCTCCACCCGGCGTCGACCATGCGATCGACACGGGCAGCCGCGTCCAGGCGCTGAGGACGATGGCGCACAGGCCCATCGAAACCGACAGCGCCATCAGGCCGGAAGCCGCCTGGTAGTCCGTCGCCCCAACGCCTTTCAGCCCCTGCAGCACCACCGCAAACGAGCTGGCGAAGCCGACGAAGGCTGTCAGGCAGCCCATGAAGAAGCTCTGTGGTGAAAGGTCTTTGAGCATGAACGTCTCTGCAATGGCGGCTTGAAAGCCGCTAGCGAGACCAGAGAACCAGAGCTTTGGCAAGCCGCCTCCCGCACCGATCCGTTCGCCGGGCCTCGCAGGCGACAGATGTTGCCGCGTCAGCCCATGTTCGCCTTGGCCAGCCGGTAGAAGGCGCCGTTCTGGTTGGAGACCAGCGCCTCGTGCGACCCCTTCTCGATGATCCGGCCGCCATCGACCACGAAGATCCGGTCCGCCTTGGTGACCGTCGAGAGACGGTGTGCGATGACCAGCGTCGTCCGGCCCTCCGAAAGCTCGGCAAGCGACGCCTGGATCGCCCGCTCGGTTTCCGTATCGAGCGCCGAGGTCGCCTCGTCGAGGATCAGGATCGGCGGATTCTTCAGGAAGATGCGCGCGATCGCCAGCCGCTGCTTCTGTCCGCCGGAAAGCTTCACGCCACGCTCCCCGACGACCGTGTCATAGCCATCGGGAAGGGCCGCGATCATGTCGTCCAGACGCGCCCGGCGGGCGGCATGCCGCACCTCCTCGTCCGTCGCGTCCAGCCGGCCGTAGAGAATGTTGTCGCGGATCGTCCCGGCGAAGAGGAACACGTCCTGCGCCACGATGCCGATATTGGCGCGCAGCGACTTCAGCGTCAGGTTGCGGATGTCGATGCCGTCGATGGTGATGGCGCCCTCGGTCACGTCGTAGAAGCGCGGCAGCAGCGAACAGATCGTCGTCTTGCCGGCACCGGATGGTCCGACGAAGGCCACCGTCTCGCCGGCTCCCACCTCGAAATCGAGCCCGTCCAGCACCTTGCGTCCGTTCCGGTAGCCGAAGCCGACATGGGCATAGCGAAGATGACCCCTGGCCCGCGGCAGCTCGATGGCGCCGGGACAGTCTTCGATGTCCGGCCGCGTCGACAGGAACTGCAGATAGCGCTGGAAGCCGGCAATCCCCTTCGGATAGGTCTCGATCACGGCATTGATCTTCTCGATCGGCCGGAAGAACACGTTCACCAGCAGGAGGAAGCCGACGAAGCCGCCGGCAGTGAGCTCCCCCTGCGTCACGAACCATGCGCCGGCCAGCATCACCACCACCTGCACGAAGCGCATGGAGAGGTAGCTGAGCGACGTCGCCGCCGCCATCACCTTGTAGGCCTGCAGCTTGGTCGAGCGGTAATTGCTGTTGTCCTCGGCGAAGAGCTTGCGCTCGTGGTCCTCGTTGGTGAAGGCCTGGACCACCCGGATGCCGCCGACGTTCGCCTCGATGCGCGTATTGAAGTCGGCGACCCGGCCGTAGAGGGCGTGCCAGGTTCCGGTCATCCGCTGTCCGTAGAAAGTGGTGACGATCGCCGTCAGCGGCACGATGATCGCGGTGATCGTCGCGAGCGGCGGATGCACCCACATCATCAGCACGAAGGCCCCGATCAGCGTCATCACCGCCAGGAACAGGTCTTCCGGTCCGTGGTGAGCGACTTCGCCGATCTCTTCCAGATCCTTGGTCAGCCGCGCGACGAGATTGCCGGTCTTCTGGTTGTCGAAGAAGCCGAAGGATAGCTTCTGCAGATGGTCGAAGGCCTTGCGCCGCATCTCGGTCTCGATATTGATCCCGAGCATGTGCCCCCAATAGACGACCACGATCTGTAGCCCCGCGCTGAGAAGGTAGACGGCGAGAAGACAGAGCGCGGCAAGAGCGATGAGGTCCAGCCGCCCGGTCGGCAGGAGCCGGTCGATGAACAGCGTCACCGCCATCGGGAAGGCGAGTTCCAGTAGCCCAGCCGCCACCGCACTGGAGAAATCCATCAGGAAAAGCCGGCGGTGCGGCCGGTAATAGGAGGCGAAGCGGCGGACGAGATCGTTCATGCTTATGCTTTCATGGCATTATTGCCGCTCGCTCTTACGACCTAGCAGCCAAAGAAGATAGGGGCCGCTGATCAGCGCGGAGAACAGGCCGAGCGGAATCTGGTAGGGGTAGATGACGAGCCGCGACAGCCAGTCCGCCGCGACGAGCAGACCCGCGCCGAGCATCAGCGCCGCGAGAAGCTGCTGTCCCGGCCGCTGGAAACCGGCGAGCCGCGCCAGATGCGGCGCGACGAGGCCCGTCAGGCTGAGCGGTCCTGCAATGAAGGAACCCGCGGCGGTGAGAAGAGCTGCCAGCAGCGCCAGAAGAAGCCTCGCCCTCGCAACAGGTAGTCCGAGCCCCCGTCCGACATCGGCCCCGAGAGGCAGGATCGCCAGCCAGCGGCCGGCAAGCGCCAGCGGCAGAACGAGAATGAGCAACGCACCGACGGTGATGCCGGCCTCCATTGCGCCGACTCGGTTGGTCGAACCGGACATCCACAGAAGCAGGATGTAGCTGCGCATGTCGCCTTGGGCGAGCACCAGCGTGACGAGCGCCATCGCCAGCGCACCCGCCGCAACGCCGGCCAGCAGCACCCGTTCCGACGAGAAGCCGGAGCGTGCCGTCAACGCCATCATGAGCAGGAAGGTGATGAGCGCGCCGGCCGCCATCGACCCGAGCATCACCGGCAGCGAGGGAAAGGCGACGAGGAAGAGCGCCACCGTCAGCCCCGCGCCGGC
>DASUPM010000564.1:0-2356 GCA_036281095.1 Pseudorhizobium sp. | reverse complement strand
GGAATTCATCACCGCCATGCGTTACGGCCTTCCGATCATCACGGTGCTGGTCAATAACGGCATATACGGCACGATCCGCATGCATCAGGAGCGCGAATATCCCGGCCGCGTCAGCGCCACCGATCTCGTCAACCCCGATTTCGTCGCCTTCGCTGAAGCCTACGGAGGCCATGGCGAACTGGTGGAGAAGACGGAGGACTTCGGCCCGGCCTTCGAGCGGGCCCGGGCGAGCGGAAAGCCCTCGATCATCGAGGTCAAGCTGGATGCCGAAGCAATCACACCGGCGCGGACGCTGACGCAGATCCGGGAGAAGCGGTAGTCGGGGCGGAAAAGGGCGGCACCCGGGAACCGGTGGCCGCCGCGGCCGTTCGAGAGCCATGGCAAACGATACCAGACGCAAGGCCCTTGGCGGGATGACGACATTCGTGATCGTCATCTTCCTGATTGCCGTGGCCCTCGCTGCCTTCTATTTCTTCGGCCTCACGCCCGGAGAAACCTGAAGCGACGGAGAAGGGCCGAGCTTGGCCGGTCCTTCTCCGGAAATTCCTAGATGGCGGCCGTGACCGTGAACTCGACCTTGTACTTCGGAGCTGCGAGCTTGGCTTCGCTGGTCGCCCGCGCCGGCGTATTCGCCGGATCGACCCAGGCTTCCCAGGCAGCGTTCATCTCGGCGAAGTAGGACATGTCGGAAAGATAGATCAGCGTCTGCAGGATCTTCGACTTGTCCGAACCGACGGCGGCCAGCAGGCGGTCCACTTCCCGCAATGCGTATTCGCACTGTTCCTTCACGGTCTCGCCTTCTCCCACCTGGCCAGCCAGATAGACGGTGTTGCCGTGGACGACGGCGCCGCTCATGCGGGCGCCGGTTTCGATGCGCTTGATGCTCATGGATATTCCCTCAAGGGTTCAGATATGGACGGAGAACCGGCGATAAGCCGGCAGCGAAAGGGTCAGCCGCGCAGATGCAGGCTTTTCTCGTAGATCGCGGTGGAGCGGGCGCCCGACCGGCAGTAGCCGAGCATCGGCCGCGGCAGTTCGTCGAGCGCATCGACCATGCCTGTCACGGCATCCGCATCGACCCCCATGCGTCCGACCGGCACGTGCTTGGCCTCGAGGCCAAGTTCGGCGGCCCGGGCTGCGATCTCGGAGAAACTCGGCTGGCCGGGCTCCTCCTCGTCGGGACGATTGCAGACGAGTGACTTGAATCCCATCGCCTTGATCTGATCCAGGTCCTCGACGGTGATCTGGCCCGCGACGGAATATTCGTCGTTGATCTGTCGGATGTCCATGGCATTTCCTCCGGCTGTACGTGGCAAACCCATTACGCCGCCGCCGGCGGAGCGTCAATCGAGCCCGGCTCAGACGAAGGAGAACCGCAGGCCATACTCGACACTTTCTCCCGGCTTCAGCATGGAAAGCTCGCCCTTTTCGGCCAGTTCCTGCCGGCTAACCCAGCGATGCGATACGGGCTCGATGCCGAGGACATGGGCCGGCGCCTGCTGGTTGCGCCAGACCTGCAGGTAGGGCAGCGTGTCGGTGCGGAACCTGACCTGAAGCGACGCCCCGCCGATGGCCGCGATCGGACCCAACGTGACTTCAGCCCAGGCGGCGTCCTCGCGCCCCGCCGGGACACAGAAGACACCACCCGGATCTTCTCCGAAGTTCCAGGGCATGCCGCCATTCTCCAGCATCAGACCCGTCAGCCTGACATCGCCGTCGAAGAGCCAGGCGCCGATATTCATGTGATACATGTGAAGGGGTGGGAACGGCTTCGGTCCGGTGTTGGTGACCTTGTCCGTCAGGCAGGTCTCGCCGGTTTCACCATCCATCCGCCAGTGGCGCTCGAGCAGCGCCTTTCCGCCATCCGCAAGCATCACGGGAACAGTGGCCCGACATTCGGCTCCGCCTTCCTGCACGTCCCAGAACACGAGTTCGGCGGGGTGGGACGAGAAGGAGCCGTGCAGCGGATACTTCTTGCCGTCCTTGCGGCCGGGAATCGGTTCCGGATGACGGATATGGTCCGGTCCGCAGGTGAACAGGAACCCCTCGAGTGAGTGGTCGATCCGCGAATCGCCGTCATCGGGGATGGCGCGGCCCGGCGCGAGATCGACATCACCGACGAAACACGATCCGATATCGAGGACGGAGCTTTCGTCCAGGAAAAGGCGAGGCCCCGCGGCGGCGGAAAAGGCTTTCATGGCAGCTCCTTACTCCTCGAACTACTTTCTGTTACCAGAACGTGATCGAAATTTAACGGTCCGTTCATGACGAATTCACCTTTTTCACACTAGCGTCAAAATTAGCTTGTCTGTCGCTGCTTGACGACGGGCGGAACGTTTGGCCGTCTCGGCAATTT
>DASUPM010000563.1:0-9460 GCA_036281095.1 Pseudorhizobium sp. | reverse complement strand
ACTGGCGCTCGAGAACCTTGACGTTGGAGCCTTCGATGCCCTTGTCGAAGCCATCCTGGCGCTGCTGGTCGATCGGGATCGGCAGGCCGCGGATGACGACGACTTCGGCATCCGGCGTCGTCTCGGCGATGTATTTCCCGGCCACTTCGCCGAGCGCCGGGTTGTTGCCGGCGACGTAGAGGTCGCGGATCGTGTTGTCGTTGTTGGACGGTGCGCGGTCGACGAGTGCGACGAAGGTGCCGGCATCCTTGACCTGCTGGATCGCGTTGACGAGCGGATCCGGATCCGTCGGCAGGATGACGAGCGCATCGATACCCTGGACGGCAAGGTCCTGCACGGCGTTTGCCTGGCTTGCCGGATCAGCCGACGTCTTGACGATGACGTTGAGGCCGGGATGCTCTTCCATCAGGAGCTTGGCCACGCGTTCGGCATGGTACACCACGCCGGCGGTCCAGCCATGATCTGCAGCGGGGATGGAGACCCCGATCGTGGCCTTCTTCTCCTCCTGGGCCCAGCCGAGGCTCGGGCCGATGGCAACCGAAGCGGCAAGCGCTGCGACCGCCAATCCGAAAGTTCTTCTACGCATGTTCTCTCTCCCAAGTGCGGGTCTTTGGTTTCGGTCGGGCGCGACCCATGAGCCCGGCCGGTTCTCACGACCGCCGCGACAGCGAGCGCTGCACGAGCATGGCGATGATGATGATCGCGCCCTGGATGGCGCCGATGAGGTATTCGCTGACGAAGGTCGACAGCAGCATGATGTTGCCGACGATTTCCAGGATGAAAGCGCCGCAGATCGTGCCCCAGATGCGCCCGACGCCGCCCCGCAATGCCGTGCCGCCGACGACGACGGCGGTGATCGCCTGCAGTTCCCAGAGAATGCCGGTGGTTGCGGAAGTCGAGCCGAGCCGTGGCACATAGAGCAGCACCGCCACCGCGACGCAGAGCCCCTGCACCACATAGGCGATGGTGCGGACCCGGTTGACGGAAATGCCGGAATAACGCGCGACGTCCTCGTTGGAGCCGACGGCGATCAGGTGGCGGCCGTAGCGGGTGCGGTAGAGCACGAAGGCCGCGATCGCGGCCGTCACGAAGATGACGATGATCGGCACCGGAACCCCGAACACCTCGCCGAAATAGACCGGCCGGTAGAGCGACTGCAGGTCGCGGTCGCGCAACGTGATGGCGCCGCCCTGGGAAAGCCAGGTGGTGAGCCCGCGATAGATGCCCATGGTGCCGAGGGTGGCGATGAAGGGTTCGATCTTGCCGACGGTGGTGATCAGCCCGTTCAGGAGGCCGCAGGCGGCACCGATGGCGATCGCGACCAGCATGGCCGTCACCAGCATCATCATCGGGTCGGCGATCACGCCGGAATTCATGAACAGGATCATCAGGCTGGCGACGAAGGCCACCATCGAGCCCACCGACAGGTCGAGCCCGCCGGATGAGATAACATAGGTTGCACCGAGGGCGATGATGGCGATGAAGGCGCTGCGGGTGATGACGTTCATCAGGTTGGTGACCGAGATGAAGTTCTCGTTGGCGAGCGCGCCGAGCACGAGCAGGAGGGCAAGCGCCACGAAGGGCGCGACGGCCCGCAGGTCCCAGTCGCGCGATGTCTTCGGCTTGGCCGTTTCGGTTGCGGCAGTCGTCATGGCTTCAGGCAGCCTCCCCTGTCTTCACGCCGGTCGCCAGAACGACGATCTCGTTCTCGGTCATGTGCTCTCCCGTCACTTCGCCGACAATCTGCCCCGAGCGCATGACAAGGATGCGGTCGCAGATGCCGATCAGCTCCGGCATTTCGGAGGATACGACGATGATCGAGCGCCCCTCTTCCGCCAGCCGGGCGATGAATTTGTAGATCTGTTCCTTGGTGCCGATGTCGATGCCGCGGGTCGGCTCGTCGATGATGACGATCGAAGGGTCGAGCATCATCATCTTGGCGATGAGCAGCTTCTGCTGATTGCCGCCGGAAAGCTGCCCCGCCAGAAGGTCCGTGCGGCCGGTGCGTATGTCGAACTCGCGGATCGCCTCGTCGAGCGCCTGCGCTTCCTTTTTCCGGTCGATCTGCAGCCCGCGGACGAACCTGCCGATTGAGGCGAGCGTCAGGTTGGTGGCGAGGTCCCTGAGCAGGAGCAAGCCCTTGCCCTTCCGATCCTCGGACAAATAGGCGATACCGGCGCGCAGGCTGTCCCGGGCGTCGCGAAAATGGGCGTCCTTGCCGCCATGCCGGATGGTGCCGTGTCCGCGCCGCAGGCCGACAACGCCTTCCATGAGTTCCGTACGGCCGGCGCCGACGAGGCCGGCAAAGCCGAGGATTTCCCCCTTCCGAAGCACGAAGCTCGCATCCCTCGCATAGCCGGGAACGCTGAAATTCCCGACCTCCAGCACCGTCTCGCGCACCTCCGCGGCGTGGCGGTCCGGATAGAGCTTCGTCACGTCGCGGCCGACCATCAGCCGCGCCATGTCCGCCGGCTCCAGCTCGGCTGCCTCATGGGTGGCGACGAGGCGACCGTCACGCAGAACCGTCACCCGGTCCGCAATCTCCTTCACCTCCGGCAGGCGGTGGGAAATGTAGAGGACGCCGACGCCCTTGGCCCGGATGTCCATGATGACCTTGAGCAGCGCTTCGGTCTCGAACGGCGTGAGCGAGGCCGTGGGCTCGTCGAAGATGACGACCTTGTGCGGCACGAGCAGCACGCGGGCGATCTGCACGAGCTGGCGCTGGGCGATCGACAGGTTGGCGACGATCGCCTTGGGATCGATGTCGGCCCCGAGACCGCGCAACGCCTCCGCCGCCCCTTCGTTCATCGCCTTGTCGTCGACGGTCAGCCCCTTCGGCAGTTCGCGCCCGAGATAGATGTTCTGGGCGACCGTGAGGTCCGGCGCCAGCAGGATCTCCTGGTGCACCAGCACGATGCCGCGCCGCTCCGCGTCCACCGGACCGGAGAAATGAACCTGCTCCCCTTCGATCCGGATTTCGCCGCGCGTGGGAGAATGGTTGCCGGCAAGGATCTTCATCAGCGTCGATTTGCCGGCGCCGTTCTCGCCGATGATCGCATGCACCTCGCCGCGGTCCACCGAAAGCGACACGTCGCGCAGAACCTCGACAGGTCCGAAGCTCTTGGAAAGATTTTGGGCTTCCAGAACAGGAGAGGCCAGGCCGGACGAGGCAGCCATCATCGCCTGCAGCCCCGAGCACGCATCCACGACGCGATAGCAACCCTGACTGCGCCGCGGACGCAGGTCTTCCTTGGTCTATGTCGATGCACCTGAGCTTCCTCCCAAACCAACGCTAGCCAAGATTTTGAGGTACGTAAAGCATATTCCGGCCGCTCCGATATCTTCGCCGCCGCTCCTTCGCGTAACGGTACAAATTTCCGTCATTTACAAATGAAACCACCGAGTTCACCCGGCTTTAGGGAATATGTGATCAAGTGCTAACACAACTGGAGATTAGTATCGATGAAGTCACTAGCGCTGGCCTGTTTTCTCCTGACGCTGGGTTGCCTGCAGATGGCGGCCGCAGGCTCTCTTCCAAAGCCGCAGGGCACCCCCATCCTCACCATTTCCGGAAGCATCCGGAACAGCAATGCAGCGGGTGAGGCACAACTCGACCGCGAAATGCTGGAAGCGTTGGGGCTTCAGACAGTCGTCACCTCCACACCCTGGTTTGACGGAAAAGTGACCTTCGAGGGCGTTCTGCTGGACAAGCTGATGGAGATGGTCGGGGCTGAAGGCAAAACCGTGACGGCCGTCGCACTCAACGACTACGTGACCACGATCCCGATGGAAGACTTTGGCAGGTTCGGCGTGTTGCTGTCGCTCAAGCGCGATGGCCAATACATGACGGTAAGGGACAAGGGGCCGCTTTTCATCGTCTATCCCTATGACGACAATACCGAGTTGCAGAGCCAGACCTATTACGGCCGCTCCGCATGGCAGCTTGCCAGGTTGATCATCGAATAGGAGGCTCCCCTGTTCACGTTGAAGCGGCTTCTCGCAATCATCGTCTGCTGTTTCATTCTCGCGACGGGCTACATCGCCTATGTCATCGCTGAGCGACAGGCTGCTTTGCAGAAGGTTGCCCGCTACAACGAAGCCTGGACGGTCAGCCAGACGCTTGCGGAGTTCATGAGGCTCGAACATCGCCTCGCCTCCCATGGCCTGGACCCGGCAATGGTGGATTTGGAGGAGGTTCGGCTTCGTCTCGACTTCATGTTCAGTCGCCTGGATACGTTCGAGCAGGGTACGTTGCGAGAGTTTATCGGCAGCGACGAACACCATCAGCAGGTCCTGAGGACGCTGCGGACGACCCTTGAGGCACTCGACAGGGACCTGATGCGGTCCGAACATCTGGATCTCGCACGGCATCTGGCGAGCTTGGCCGCGCTTGACGGTCCGATGACCCGCCTCGCGTCTGCAGCGGCGGAATTCGGGACATCGAGGATAGATCAGGACCAGGGGCACCTCATCCGTCTGCATCTGATCTATACGGCGCTTGCAGCAGGCCTGATCACCTGCGGCATCGCGCTTCTTATCCTTCTGCTGCACCACAACCGCCTTCTGAACAAGGCGCACAAGGGAATGCGGCGGCTGACGGAAAATCTGCAGGAAGCATCCGACGAGCTGCAGGCGCACAACCACCGCCTCACCCACGTCGCTCATCACGATTCGCTGACCGGGCTTCCCAACCGGATCCAGTTCAGGGAAAGGCTTGATGAAATCCTCGACGCACCCGGCAATTCCAGGCATCCCATCGCCCTACTCTTCCTCGACCTCGACGGATTCAAGGACGTCAACGATACGCTGGGGCACGATGTCGGGGACGCGCTGCTGAAGGCCGTCGCCGAGCGCCTTCAAGCGGCGCTCGACGGATCGGACTTCGTCTGCCGGCTGGGAGGCGACGAATTCGCGATCCTCACGAGCGGGGGAGAAGATGGACGCGGGCTCGACGTCGCCCGTCGTCTGATCGAAGACGTCGGCACCCCCTACAGCGTCAACGGACGCGAGATTCAAATCGGAACCAGCATCGGCGTCGCGGTGTCGGACGACGGCGTTGCCCCCGACGACATCCTGAAGCAGGCGGACCTCGCGCTTTATGAAGCGAAAGCTTCGGGGCGCGGAAAGGCCAGCCTGTTCCGGCCGGCGATGTTCACGGAACTGCAGGACCGCAAATCATTTGAGACTGACCTGCGCGAGGCGCTCGCCAAAGGCGAGATGCAGCTTCACTACCAGCCGCAGGTGAGCGCCGTAAGTCGCGAGGTCGAAGGCTACGAGGCATTGCTTCGCTGGAACCATCCGCTCAGGGGTCAAGTGTCTCCCGCCCTCTTCATTCCGGTGGCCGAACAGGCGGGCATGATCCACGAACTGGGGGACTGGGCACTGAGAACGGCCTGCCATGAGGCGACGACATGGGAGCGGCCTCTGCGGATCGCGGTCAACCTCTCGCCGGTGCAGTTCCATAGCAAGGCACTGCTGGCAAACATCCTTGAAGCTCTCAGGCAGAGCGGTCTCGACCCGGAGCGGCTCGAACTGGAGATCACGGAATCCGTGCTCCTCGACGCTTCCGAAAGGACGCTGACGACGTTGAATTCGCTGAAGGAGATCGGCGTCAACATCGCCATGGACGACTTCGGCACCGGATATTCCTCGCTTGGAAAGCTGAGGAGCTTTCCCTTCGATAAGCTCAAGATCGACCGCTCCTTCATTCGAGACATCGCGCGGCAGGCCGACGCCCTTTCGATCGTCACGCTCGTCATCGGCATGGCGAAAGGTCTCGGAATGACGACCACCGCCGAGGGCGTCGAGACGGAAGAGCAGTACCAATGTCTGCGGCAACTCGGCTGCGACCAGATACAGGGCTATCTTTTCGGCGCAGCACAGCCCTCGGACGACCTCGGGATCAGCCGGCGGCGCCCGATTGGACAATCCGCCGCCGGCGGGGCGTTGCCGGCCGCAGCCGCAACACCCCGTGTCGCCTGAACGGGGCCGCCTTCGCGACCCCGTTCCCATGATCAGACGTAGCGGTTGACGACGTTTTCCAGATATTCCTGGCGACCGGAGACCGGTTCCGGATTGATGTTTTCCCGCTCGACCATCGCGGCGATCTCATCCAGCTTGTATTCGCCGCGCAGCATCTTCTGCGCCTCCGGGCTGTCCCATCTGGAATAGCGGTCTTCGAGGGGCTTCGACAGGGCGCGGTCCTCGATCATCCGTGCCGCCGCCTTCAGACCGCGGGCGCAGCAATCCATGCCGCCGACATGGCCGATCAGCAGGTCCTGAGGATCGAGCGACTGGCGGCGGAGCTTGGCATCGAAGTTCGTACCGCCGTTCCTGAACCCGCCGCCCTGGAGGATGTGGTAGTAGGCGAGCGCCATTTCCGGGACGTTGTTGGGGAACTGGTCGGTATCCCAGCCCGACTGGTAGTCGTTGCGGTTCATGTCGATCGACCCGAAGATGCCGAAGGCGTTGGCCATGGCGATCTCGTGCTCGAACGAATGGCCGGCGAGGATGGCATGGCCCTGCTCGATGTTGACCTTCACCTCCTTGTCCAGCCCGTGCTTCTGCAGGAAGGCATAGACGGTGGCGACGTCGTAGTCGTACTGGTGCTTGGTCGGCTCCTGCGGCTTCGGCTCGATCAGGATCGTGCCCTCGAAGCCGATCTTGTACTTGTATTCCACGACGAGGTTGAGGAAGCGCCCCATCTGGTCGAGCTCGCGACCGACATCGGTGTTGAGCAGCGTCTCGTAGCCTTCGCGGCCGCCCCAGAGCACATAGTTCACGCCGCCGAGGCGCTTGGTGGCGTCCATGCAGGTCTTCACCGTCGCGGCCGAGAAGGCGAAGACGTCGGGATCGGGATTGGTGGATGCACCCGCCATGTATCGGCGGTGCGAGAACATGTTGGCCGTGCCCCACAGCAGTTTCACGCCGGTCTCGGCCTGCTTCTTCTCGAAATAATCGACTATCTCGTCGAGGTTCCTCGTGTTCTCCGCGAACGAACTGCCTTCCGGGCGGACGTCGGCGTCATGGAAGCAGTAGAAGGGGGCGCCGAGAAGCTGGTAGAATTCGAAGGCGACGTCCGCCTTCATCTTCGCCGCCTCCATCGTGTCGGAGAACCAGGGCCGCTGGAAGGTCTGGCCGCCGAACGGATCGCCGCCCGGCCAGGTGAAGCTGTGCCAGTAGGCGACGGCGAAGCGCAGATGATCCTCCATCCGCTTGCCCGCAACAATCTCGTCCGGATTGTAGTGGCGGAAGGCGAGCGGATTGGTGCTCTCGGGGCCTTCGTATTCGACCTTCGCGATGTCGCCGAAAAAACCTGTGCTCATGGTGTGGTCCTCCTTGGAAATGTTCAATCGTGCAGTCGGCGGTTTCGCCCCTCATCCGCCTGCCGGCATCTCCTCCCCGTGAAGGGGGAGGAGGGCAGGTGCGGGGCAAACCCCAATTCAATTCGCCAGCGCCCGGACCGCCGGATAAGCGGCGCGATAGCGGGCGTAGGCGGCTTCATAGGCTTCGGAAAGCGCCGGCACCGGCTCGATCGTCTCTTCCGTTTCCGGCGCCGAACAAACGGCAACCGGATCGGCTCCTGTCGCGGCGATCAGGCCGAGGCGCGCTGCGCCGAAGGCCGCTCCGAAATCACCGTCGGCGGGAATATCCACCGGCACGCCGAGTGCCGTCGCGATGGAGGCGAGCCAGTAGCGCGAGCGCGACCCGCCGCCGATCGCCGTGACGCGGGAAATCGATGTGCCGGCGGATTTCAGTGCTTCGAGATTGTCGCGGATGGCGAATGTCACGCCTTCCAGTACGGCCTGGGTCAGTACCGGTCGGCTGCTTTCATGCCCCAGACCGATGAACGCTCCGCGGATGACCGCATCGTTGTGCGGCGTGCGCTCGCCGGAAAGATAGGGAAGGAAGGTGACGCCGGTCGGTGCCTTCAGGGTCTCGCCGATCTCCTGCGTCAGTTCGGCGGCAGAGTTGCCGGCGACCTGTGAATACCAGTTCAGTGCATCGGTGGCGGACAGGATCACGCCCATCTGGTGCCAGGTCTTCGGCAGCGCGTGGCAGAAGGCATGCACGGCGCTTTCCGGCTTTGGCAGATAGGAGGCGTTGGCGGCAAAAAGGACGCCGGAGGTGCCGAGCGAAACAAAGGCGTTCCCCTCGCCGACGGTCCCCATGCCGCAGGCCGACGCCGCATTGTCTCCCGCCCCGCCGGCGACGACGACACCCTCACCCATGCCCCAGGCCGACGCGAGTTCGCCGCGCAGCCTGCCGCCCTGCTCCGTGCCTTCCACCAGCGACGGCATCTGCTCCTCGGAAAGCTCGGTGGCGGCCAGCAGTTCCGCGGACCATCTGCGGGCTCCGGTATCGAGCCAGGACGTGCCGGCAGAATCCGACATCTCGGAAATGTGCTCGCCTGTAAGCCAGAGACGCAGGTAGTCCTTCGGCAGAAGGACCTTGGCGACCCGGGCGAAGATGTCCGGCTCGTTGTTCTTCACCCAGGCGAGCTTCGGCGCGGTGAATCCCGGAAAAACGATATTGCCGGTGATCCTGCGGAAGCGCGGATCGGCGTCGAGCGCGGCGGCCTCTTCGTAGGAGCGCGTATCGTTCCAGAGAATACAGGGTCGCAGCACCTTGTCATTCCTGTCGAGCAGCGTCGCGCCGTGCATCTGGCCGGAAAGACCGATACCCCGCACCGCCGCCAGTTCCTTCGAATGCGCGGCCTTCAATCCGGCGACCGCCTCTTCCGTCGCGCGGATCCAGTCCGCCGGCGCCTGCTCGGACCAGCCGGAATGGGGACGCGAGACGTCCAGCTTGCCGATCGCCGAGCCGATGATCCTCTGGTCGCCGTCGATCAGCATCGCCTTGACGCCGGACGTTCCGAGATCGAGACCGAGATACATGGTGTTCTTCTCCTTGCCCGCCGTTATTCCGGGCCGATAGTGTGTGTCTGCGGCCCGCCGATGCCCGCTTCACGGGGCCGGCGAAGCGCTGCCGCTCAGGGCAGATTGTCCTTCAAGAAAATGTCGATGCGGATGCGCTCCTGCGCAGCGAGCACCGGCAGCCCGTCAGCCTTGGCCTTCAGCACGCGGATGGCGCTGCGCACCTCATGGCCGGGATCCTGGTTCAGAACGGCATCGATGAGATCGTTCTGCAGCGCCTCCCGCGTCGATTCGGTCAACTCATGTGCGATCACCACAGGCCGGCGCGCCACATCCATCTCCTTCAGCACGCGGATGAGGCCGCGATTGCCGGCGCCAAGACTGTAGATCCCCGAAATGCCGGGGTGGCGGCGGAGCGCATCGCGGATCATCGTTTCGACCAGCGCAGGATCGTCCCGCGTCTCCATCGCCGGCAGGATCGCCACCCGGGGAAAATCCTCCGCCAGCACCGAAAGAAATCCTTCGAGCCGCTCCCGATGGTCGCGCACCAGCATGGAGCCTGCGAGAATCGCGACCCGTCCGTC
>DASUPM010000562.1:0-2818 GCA_036281095.1 Pseudorhizobium sp. | reverse complement strand
CGGGCAAAGGCGGCCCCTTTTTCCAGATGGAGGTCCGAGACCACCAGCATGCCGCTTTCCGGCAGGTAGAGGCTGCCGAGCGGATCGCAGACGGCGACCTCGCCGTTGACGACGATCTCTTCCGCTCCGGCGGCCTTGCCGGTCATGGTTGCCGTGCGGGCGGCAAGCGCCAGGCGGTGCATCATTGTCTTCGTCTTCTCCGCGAAGCCTCAGCTCAAAGCTTCCGCAATCAATTCCTCGGCGGCTTCCTGCAGCACCGCATCCTGCGCTTCGCCCGGAACGCTTTCCCTGCCGATCTCCAGCATGATGGGAACCGCGAGCGGCGAGACGTGATCGAGGGCGCGGTGGGTGATGTGCCCCTTGATTCGCGCCAGCATATCGCCAAGCCGGCCGATTTCCAAAAGACCGGATGCCGCATCCCGCCTGGTCGCCTCGAGCAGGATATGGTCCGGCTCGTGGCTGCGCAGCACGTCGTAGATCAGGTCGGTGGAGACCGTCACCTGGCGGCCGGTCTTTTCCTTTCCCGGATGACGACGCTCGATCAAGCCGGAAATCACGGCACAATTGCGGAAGGTGCGCTTCAGCATGTAGCTTTCGTCGAGCCATGCTTCGAGATCATCGCCCAGCATGTCCTCGTCGAAGAGATCGGTGAGACTGATCCGGCCCTCCTCGATCATGCCGCCGAGATCGTTCAGCGCCCATACCGCAAGGGAATAGTCGGTAGCGACGAAGCCGAGCGGCCGGGCGCCGATGCGTTCCAGCCGGCGGGTGAGCAGCATGCCGAGCGTCTGGTGGGCGAGCCTGCCCTCGAAGCAGTAGGCGATCATGAAGAAGCGCTTGCCGCGCGGGAAGGTTTCGATCAGCAGTTCGTCCTTCCTCGGCAGCATGGAGCGGTCCTTCTGGATCTCCAGCCAGTCCCGGACCTGATCGGGCAGGACCTTCCAGCGATCGGGATCGGCGAGCATGCCGCGGACCTGATCGGCGAGATAGGTGGACAGCGGGAACTTGCCGCCGGCATAGGCCGGGATCTTCGGGTCCATGGAAAAGGCGTTGGAGACGAGGCATTCGTTCTCGCGGATGCCTTCGAAGCGCAGCACTTTTCCGGCAAAGAGGAAGGTATCGCCCTGAACGAGCTGTTCGAGGAAATATTCCTCCACCTTGCCGAGCGACAGTCCGCCGCGGCCGAGCGTGCCCTTCGCGTTGCGCTTCACCAGACGGACGTTGAGCTCCGTCGCCTCGACGATGGTGCCGAGGTTCAGCCGGTACTGCTGGGCGACCTGCGGGTTGGAGACGCGCCAGCGGCCTTCCTTCGTCTTCCTGATCTTGGCATAGCGTTCGTAGGACCGTAGCGCATATCCGCCGGTCGCGACGAAATCGACCGCGCGTTCGAACATTTCCCAGGAGAGGCCGGAATAGGGCGAGGCACTGGTGATCTCGTCGTATAGTTCCAGCGGATCGAAGGGCTCGGCGCAGGCCATGCCGAGGATGTGCTGGGCCAGCACGTCGAGCGCGCCCTCCCCTACCGGCGGCGTGTCCTGGGCGCCGAGATAGTTCGCGTCCAGCGCCGCCTGGCACTCCATGACCTCGAAACGATTGGCCGGCACGAGGATCGCCTTGGACGGCTCGTCCATGCGGTGGTTGGAGCGGCCGATGCGCTGGGCGAGCCGGGACGCGCCCTTGGGCGCTCCGACATGCACGACGAGATCGACATCTCCCCAGTCCAGGCCAAGATCGAGGGTGGAGGTTGCCACGACAGCGCGCAGCTTGTTGGCGGCCATGGCGGCTTCCACCCTGCGGCGCTGGCCGGCATCGAGCGACCCGTGATGCAGCGCGATCGGCAGGTTGTCCTCGTTGATCGTCCAGAGTTCCTGGAACAGAAGTTCGGCCTGGAAGCGGGTGTTGACGAAGATCAGCGTCGTCTTGTGAAGCTTGATTTCCTCGTAGACCTCCGGGATGGCGTAGGTGGAGACGTGACCCGACCAGGGGATGCGCTTGTCCGTATCGAGGATGCTGATGTCAGGAGCTGCCCCGCCCCGGACGTGCACGAGACCGGCCGGCGGGGACGGCTCCTCGCCTTGCGGTACGAGCCAGCGCTGCAGGTCCATGGGATCGGCCACCGTGGCCGAGAGGCCGATCGTCTGCATGGCGGGCGCATGCTTGCGAAGGCGCGCCAGCCCCAGCGACAGAAGATGCCCGCGCTTGGATGTGACCAGCGAATGCAGCTCGTCGAGGACGACGTATTTCAGGTCCTTGAAGAAGCGTCCCGCCTCCTTGTTGGCGAGCAGCAGCGCCACCTGCTCGGGGGTGGTCAGGAGGATGTCCGGCGGCGTGAGCTTCTGGCGCTGGCGCTTGGCCTGCGGAGTATCTCCGGTGCGGTTCTCTATGCTGACGGGCAGCCCCATCTCCGACACGGGCTTCATCAGGTTGCGTTCGATGTCGACCGCAAGTGCCTTGAGCGGCGAGATGTAGAGGGTGTGAATGCCGGTGAAGGCGGAGCCCGGCGGGATCTTTCCCCGGCGCGTGAGGTCGGTCAGCGAGGGCAGGAAGCCGGCCAGCGTCTTGCCCGCACCGGTCGGCGCGATCAGCAGCATGTTCTCGCCACCCGTGGCACGGGCGAGAAGCTCGATCTGGTGAGGACGCGGCTGCCAGCCCTTCTCGGCGAACCATTTCAGGAACGGCCGGGGCAGCAAAGCGGCTTCACGGCCGGAGGATGGGGTTTCGACGAGATCCACGGCGACGAAGATAAGGATGCCGCGCCCAAAGAGAAGAGGCTTCGCGGCCGGATCAGCTGCGCGGGAGCGCCGGTCCTGCGGGCACC
>DASUPM010000561.1:0-4037 GCA_036281095.1 Pseudorhizobium sp. | reverse complement strand
AGGTCCCTTTCCGGGACGTCGACATGCATG
Organism: Pseudorhizobium sp.; assembly: GCA_036281095.1. GTDB lineage: Bacteria > Pseudomonadota > Alphaproteobacteria > Rhizobiales > Rhizobiaceae > Neorhizobium. The sequence goes on along the minus strand of DASUPM010000561.1, from coordinate 4,007 downwards.
GAGAGATGTTCAGGGCGGTCTACGTCTCCCGCGCGGAGGATGCTCTGGCGGTCTTCTGGACGCGCCGGCCGGCGTCTGCGAGCGATCCTCGTTTCACCGTCACCAAGGTCGTCTGCAGCTTCCACTCCGCGCTTCATCTGGACGATGTGGTGCGGATGAACGTGCATGTCAGCAAGATCGGCGGCAAATCGGCTGGCTTCCTTGTCCGGATGATGCGCGGCGGCGAGGAGGTGGCCGAGATTGAGATCGTCTGGACCGCCTGCGACCGTGACCGGAAGGAGCCGGTCGCGCTGCCCGAGGAGTTGCGCGACTGGCTCTATCAGTTCCTCGACTGACCTTAGGGCTACTCTCCGACTGGTTGAATTGACACCGGAAGAATTTGGCTCCTAAATCCTCCTGAGGCGGTGCGTGTTGGGAGGCTCGCAACCGCCGATACCCTGATTGAAAAAGCATGACGAGAATGCATTCCGGCACGCCGCTACGCGTGGCGTGCGCATAACGATCGTGATGGATCTGGGAGGAAATCATGAAGCATTTAATGTCATCCGTGGCAGCGCTTGCGCTTGCCGCCGGCTTTGCGCATGCGCAGACCCCCGACGTGCCTGACAATCTGGAAAAGCTTTCCAATTTCCAGAGCACCGGAACCAAGGAGTTCACGGTTATCGAGCAGAAGGGCGAGTATGCGGACGGCATCAAGAAGAACCTGGAGCGGATCAAGGTGCCGGACGGGTTCAAGATCGGGCTCTACGCGATCGTGCCGGATGCCCGTCATATGGCGGTCGGCCCGCAGGGGATCGTCACCTTCGTCGGAACCCGTAAGGACAAGGTCTGGGCGGTGACGGACCGGAACAAGGACCGGATCGCGGACGAGGTGAAGGATTTCGCTCCGTCGCTGACGTTCTCGATCCCCAACGGACCCTGTTTCTCAAAGGACGGGTTCCTCTACATCGCCGAGCAGAACCGCGTCCTGCTGTTCCCGGCCGCGGAGTTCTTCTATGAAAGCCCGGACGTGGCTGCCTTCAATCTCGTAAAGCAGGGCGAACTGGTCCCGTCCGAGCATGAGAGCTTCAACCACACGGCCCGCGTCTGCAGGATCGGACCCGACGGAAAGGCCTATATCTCGCTCGGCCAGCCGTTCAACGTCGCCCCGGCCGAAAGCCTGGACGAATTCAAGAAGTGGGGCATCGGCGGCATTATCCGCATCAACACCGACGGAACGGGGCGCGAGGTCTACACCTATGGTGTCCGCAACTCCGTCGGTCATGACTTCCACCCGGAGACCGGCGAACTCTGGTTCACGGACAATCAGGTGGACGGCATGGGTGATGACATCCCTCCGGGCGAAATCAACCGGCAGACTGCCGCCGGCCAGAACTTCGGCCATCCCTGGTACGGTGGCGGATCGATCCGGACCAAGGAATACGAGAGCGAGGAACCGCCGGCCGACGTCGTCATGCCAGTCGCGGAGATGGAGGCCCATGCTGCCGACCTCGGCATGTCCTTCTACACCGGAAGCATGTTCCCGGAGCGCTACAAGAACGCGATCTTCTCGGCCCAGCACGGCTCCTGGAACAGGACGACTCCGGTTGGCGCCCGCGTCATGGTGACCTTCGTGGACCAGGAAGGCAAGGCAACGAGCGAGCCCTTCGCCGAAGGCTGGATGGACGAGAACGGCGAATATCTGGGACGTCCCGTGGATGTCGCGCAGCTCCGGGACGGCTCGCTTATCGTATCCGACGACCTGGCGGGCGCCGTCTACCGCATCTGGTACGAGGGCAATTGATGCGCCGCCTGGCGATCATCACCATGGGCGGGGTTATCCTCGCCCATGGCCTGGCGAGCCATGCCCTGGCGCAGACGCCGGTGGGGGAGCCAAAGGCAGGACGTCAGAAGGCCGGCATGTGCCGAACCTGTCATGGCATCGAGGGTCGCGCCCGCATCCCCATCGCTCCACATATCGGCGGCGAGAATGCGGCCTATCTTGCACACCAGCTCACCGCCTTCCGCGACGGAACGAGGGTACACGAAATGATGTCCGTCGTGGCCAAGGGACTGGACGACCAGGCGATCGCGGATCTCTCCGCATGGTATGCCGGCCAACAGGTTGCAGCGTCACTGCCGCCTGGAAAGGAAGAGGCCATGGCGCCGGAGGCCTGTATCTCCTGCCACGGCGCCGGCGGCCTCGCCACGATCGAGGACGCGCCTCATCTGGCCGGCGAGAATGCGATCTACATCGACACCCAGCTCAAGGCGTTCCGCAGCGGCAAGCGCAAGCATCCGGTCATGAGCGAGATTGCCGTCGGGCTGAGCGACGCAGAGATCCGCGCCGTCGCCAACTGGTATGCCGGCACCAGGATCGAGATCGAGCCGGTGAAGTAATCAGGTCCGGGCGGGCAGCAGCGGATAGCCCGCCATCACAGCGCGGCCGGCCAATGCGGCAATGGCGGCCTTCAGGAGGTCGCCGGGGATGAACGCCATCGAGCCGAGGAACGCCTTGCTCATGCCGATCCCGGTGATGAACGCGAGATAGGTGATGCCGAAGGCGTAGAGCACCAGGACGCCGCCGGCGACGGCTGCGCCGAAGAAGCCCAGCGTCTGGATCGTCGCGTTCTGCGAGGGCTTGACCAGGCGTTCGGCCAACAGGCCCGTAGCGAGGACGGCAAAGACCCAGCCGATCAGGAAGCCGGTCGTCGGAGCGGCGAAGACCGCCAGCCCGCCACGTCCGCCGGACAGGACCGGCAGCCCGATTGCGGCAAGCAGGAGAACGAGCAGCACCGCTGTCACGCCCCGCCGCGAGCCGAGGACGACGCCGGCGAGCATGACGCCCAGCGACTGTGCCGTGATCGGAACCGGGATGAAGCCCAGCGTGATCGGAGGCAGGAGCCCCAGTGCGACGATGATGGCGGCGAAAAGAGCGGCTAGGACGAGATCGCGTGTGTTCATGAGCGGGCCTCCTGCGGGTTGCGTAGCCCTGTTTGCCCGCGTATGCCGCGGGCGTCAATCGCCGCGGCGATCTCGTCCGCAGACTTCAGCGTCTGGATGATCAGCGGTACGACGATCGTCGCCGGCCGCGGCTTCAGCCCGCGCGCCTGGTGCGCCTGTCTCAGGGCCTGATAGCGCGAGATCACCTCCGGCACGAAGCGGATGACCAGCCCGACTGCGAGACCGATATCCGCTGCCTTGACCAGGCCGATTCGTTCCAGCGGCCGAGCCGCCAGGGTGACTTCGTCGATGAACGCGCCGATGGGCGTGGTGGCCGTAACCGCCGCCGCGACGAGCATCAGCGTCGCCAGCCGCAGGAGCACGATCGCTCCATCGGTGGCCGAATTCAGCAGCAGCGTGGCAAAGGCGACGATTGCGATCGTCAGGAGGATCGGCCGGAGGCGGACCCAGCTGTGCCGCCAGCCGATCCCGAGGGTTGCGTAGAGCAGAACAGCGGCTGCAGCAGCGCATCCGAGAACTGGCAGCGACCGCGTCAGGAAGATCGACAGGCTGACGAGGACCAGCAGGATGAGCTTCGGGCGCGGCGGCAGCCGGTGGAGGAAACTGCTTCCCGCGACATAGAGTGAATTCATGACGCCGCGATCCTCCGGTATTCGGCGATCACTGCGGCGGGTGGGCCATCGGCTGCGAGTCCTCCCTCGTGAAACAGCAGCACCCGGTCGAAGTCCTCGATCAGGTGCAGGTCGTGGCTGATGACCAGCAGGTTTTCGTCGAGCGTCCAGAGCGTTTTCGCCACCCGTGCCCGGTTACGCAGGTCGAGCTGGTTGGTCGGCTCGTCCAGGATGACGATACCCGGCTCCGTCACCAGCACCGAGGCGAGCGCGGCAAGCTGCAATTCGCCCCCCGACAATTCGTGGGGGCGCCTCTCCGCCAGATGAGCGATCTCGAAGCGGTCGAGGATGGATTGAACCGCATGATCCACCGCCTTGGCCGGGAGCCTGCGCGCCTTGAGGCCGAGGGCGATGTCCTCCCGCAGCAGCGGCAGGATGATCTGGTTCTGCGGG